>NZ_DAOLKE010000062.1:0-14619 GCF_035331805.1 Plasticicumulans sp.
AGGTTGCGGATCGTCATCGCGGGATTCCGGAGCGGCAGGAAACGGACAGGGAGCGGATCGCTGCGCAGCGCCACCCGGTCGGGCCGGGGGGCGGGCAGCGGTGGCCGGCCAGTGTAGTCGAGCCGTTTGCCGGGCCGGTTGACAGGTATCAACATGCACCCGCCCGGCCGGCGGCATGCGGCGGGGCCACGCCGGGGGCTTGCGGGCTGCATGGCGTGAAGGCCGCCTTCCCATTTTCGATGCTGCCGGTGGCGCAGCCGCAAGGTGCGTCACCGGTCGAGGATTTCGAGCGTGAACGATGAAACCCGAAACCCCCGGACGGTCCTGATCGAGAAGCCGGCCGACCGGCACTGGAATCTGCCCGATCACGCCCGGGCGCGCGCGCACTTTGACTGGGCAGAGGTGCGCGCCGGCCTCGCCGGCCTGCCCGGAGGCGGGCTCAACATCGGCTGGGAGGCGCTGGACCGGCACGTGGCCGACGGAAACGGCGCGCGTCTGGCGCTGCGCTGGCTCGGCAAGGACGGCGCCGTGCGCGACTACACCTATGCGCAGCTGCTCGCCGAGGCGCAGCGCTTCGCCTGCGTGCTGGAGCGGCTCGGCGTCGGGCCGGGCGAGTGTGTCGCGGTGCTGGCCGGGCGCATTCCGGAGCTCTACATCGCCGCGCTCGGGGCGCTGCGTGCCGGCATCGTGCTCTGCCCGCTGTTCTCGGCCTTCGGGCCGGAGCCGGTGCATACCCGGCTCGAAAAGAGCCACGCGCGCGTGCTGGTGACGACGGTGACGCTGTACCAGCGCAAGATCGCGGCGCTGCGCGACACGCTGCCCGCGCTCGACACCGTGCTGACCGTCGGCGGCGACTGCCCCGGCACCTTCCGCTTCGAGGCGCTGATGGCGCAGGCCGAAACCGGCTGCCCGGTCGCCGCGACCGGTCCCGACAGCCCGGCGCTGCTGCATTACACCAGCGGCACGACCGGTTCGCCGAAGGGCGCGCTGCACGTGCACGGTGCAGTGGCCGCCCATGCGTGGAGCGGCCGGGCCGTGCTCGACCTGCGCCCCGGCGACGTCTACTGGTGCACGGCCGACCCCGGCTGGGTCACCGGCATCTCGTACGGCCTGATCGCGCCGCTGGTCAACGGCGTGACGATGATCATCGACGAGGCCGAATTCGACGCGCAGCGCTGGTATCGCATCCTCGACGAGCAGCAGGTCAGCATCTGGTACACCGCGCCGACCGCGATCCGCATGCTGATGAAGCTCGGCGACGCGCCGATGGCCGGGCGCACGCTGCCGGCGCTGCGGCTGATGGCGAGCGTCGGCGAACCGCTGAACCCCGAGGCCGTGCTGTGGGGCCAGCGCGTGTTCGGCCAGCCCTTCCACGACACCTGGTGGCAGACCGAGACCGGCGCGATCATGGTGGCCAACTACGGCAGCGAGCCGGTGGCTCCGGGCTCGATGGGCCGGCCGCTGCCGGGCATCGAGGCCGCGATCGTGCACCGCCGGCGCGACGGCGGCCTCGATTTCCTGCCCGATGGCGAGGCCGGCGAACTGGCGATCCGCGCCGGCTGGCCGTCGATGTTCCGCGCCTATCTCGACGAGCCCGAGCGTTATGCCAGCTGCTTCGCAGACGGCTGGTATCTGTCCGGGGACCGCGCGCAGCGCGATGCCGACGGCCGCTACTGGTTCGTCGGCCGCGCCGATGACGTGATCAAGACTTCAGGCCACCTGATCGGGCCGTTCGAGGTCGAAAGCGTGCTGCTCGAACATCCGGCCGTCGCCGAGGCCGGCGTCATCGGCAAGCCCGATCCGTGGGCCGGCGAGCTGATCAAGGCCTTCGTGGCATTGAAGCCCGGCCATACCGGTGACGATGCGCTGCGCAAGTCGCTGATCGCACATGCCCGCACCCGGCTCGGGCCGGCGGTGGCGCCGCGCGAGCTCGGCTTCGTCGACAGCCTGCCGAAGACGCGCAGCGGCAAGATCCTGCGCCGGCTGCTGAAGGCGCGCGAACTCGGGCTGCCCGAGGGCGACCTGTCGACGCTCGAAGGTCACGAGTCTTGACAAAAAATCGCACTTCCGGGCGGCCGGAACTGGTATGACCAATGTTTGCACCAGATTCGTGCGAATGATTTGTTTTATAAACAATGGCTTGCACGATATGGTGCAAGCAGGCGCGGCAGATATTGCGTTGCAGCATAACCGGGTTCCGGGGTTATAATGTGAAGCAGAATTAATCAAACCTGCTTCTTGCGCTTCCCCCCGAGGTATACCGCCATGACCGTCGAACAGATCCGAGCCACCATCCTGCGCGTCCTCAGCGAGGTCGCCCCGAACGCCGACGTCAGCGACGTCAATCCGAACGTCAGCTTCCATGACCAGTTCGAGATCGACTCGATCGACTTCCTGCGGCTGATGACCAGCCTCGAAAAGGAACTGCAGGTCACGATCCTCGACTTCGACTACCCGAAGCTGTCGACGCTGCAGGGCTGCGAGGACTACCTGCGGCCGCAGCTCGCGGCCTGAGTCGGGCCGGCGATGCCTTCCGGCACCGGCGGTCCGCGAGCCGCCGGTGCCGCTGCGGCCTCAGGCCTGGCCGATCAGCAGCAGACCCTGCACGAGGCCGTAGCCGACCGTCAGCGCGATGCCGAGGCTGATCAGCCCGATCAGGCTGCCGGCGATCACCAGCACGCCGTCGCGTTCCAGCATGCCGAGCGCGATCAGCACGATGCAGAGCGCCGGCGGAAAGTTGGCGAGCGGGATCGGCAGCGCCAGCACGATGGCCTGGACCGCACACCAGCCGCCGAGCAGCCGTTCGGCGCAGCGCCCGGTGCATTGCGTCAGTCGCGGCTGCAGCCAGCGTTCGATGCGGCGCAGCCACGGCAGCGTGCGTGCCAGCATCGAATCGAAGCTGCTGCGCGGGATCGACTTCTTCAGCAGCCAGCCCGGCAGCCACGGCAGCGAGCGGCCGTACATCATCTGCGCGCAGAGCAGCAGCAGCGGCAGGCCGAACACCGTCGACGAGCCCGGCGGCAGCGGCACCAGGTTCGGCAGGGCAAACAGCAGCAGCAGCAGCCCGAACGAGCGCTTGCCGAGCAGCGCGACCAGCGTGCCGAGCGCGACGCGCTCGCCGCGCAGGTGTACGGCATAGCCTTCGAGCAGTTCGGAGGTGCGGACCCGGTCGGTGAAGACCCTGGCGAACGATGTCATGCGTCTGGTTCCCGGTGGCCGGAGGAATGCGCGATTCAGGACTGACCGCAGCCGGAGGCCGGCGTGCGGAAGCAGGGCGATCGGAGCGTGGCTGCGTGCATCGGCACGGCATTCGATCCGAAATCTTGTACCGTAATGGCATGACTAATGCATTAATTTTTCGGGACAGCCCTGGAGTTCTGCCATGCAGTCGCTGCGCGTCATCCTCGTCGATCCCAGTTCCACCCGTTCCGCCATTCTGGAGCAGGCCCTGCGCGATGCCGGCCTGCAGGTGATCGGCCGCTTCGCCGAGTGCGACATGCTGGTCGACCGGATCTCCGAACTGCAGCCCGACATCGTGCTGGTCGACATCGAATCGCCGGACCGCGACACGCTGGAGAGCCTGCAGACGGTCGGGCGTGACAACCCGCGGCCGATCGTCGTGTTCGCCGAGGATGACTCCCCGGATGCCATCGCGGCCGCCGTGCGCGCCGGGGTCAGTGCCTACGTCGTCGACGGTCTGCAGCCGCACCGCGTGCGGCCGATCGTCGAGGTCGCGATCGCGCGCTTCCGGGAGTTCCAGGCGCTGCGCCGCGAACTCGAAGCCACGCGCAGCCAGCTCGCCGAGCGCAAGCTGATCGACAAGGCCAAGGGCCTGCTGATGGAACACCGCAACCAGACCGAGGCCGAAGCCTATGCGTCGCTGCGCAAGCTCGCGATGGACCGCAACCAGCGCATCGCCGAGGTCGCACGCAACGTCATCGATGTGTTCGAACTGCTGGGCTGAGCGGCTGCGCCCGGCACTGCGCGCATGGCGGCGCGGTGTCTCCACGGAATCTCCACGGATGACGGAAACAGGCAGGAAGCTTCAGGGATCGATCATGAAAAATCGTTTACCGGACTGATTTCCGGAAACTTCTGCATTTGGCCGGTCGTCGGCTGGCTATGTTGGCGGGGTGGGGGAAGAAGGGGGAATGCCACATTCTGCCTGTGGGAGACCTTCGCCATGGCCGTCAGTCTGCGACTGCTTGAAACCGCCGATGCGCCGCGCATCCAGCATCTCGTCTCCGATCCGCGCCTGGCCTCCTGGGCCAACCTGCCGCGGCCGTATCCGGCCGATGGCGCCGAGCGCTTCCTGCAGCTCGCCGACTGCCAGCAGCGCCGTGGCACCGGCCGGCACTTCGCGATCGAGCGCTTCGGGCTGCTGGTCGGCGTGATCTCGGTCGGCTGCGGTACCGATCCGGGGCTGGCGATGCTCGGCTACTGGATCGGGGTGCCGTGGCAGGGACTCGGCGTTGCCAGCCGTGCGCTCGATCAACTGCTGAATCTCGATCCGCTGGCCGGACCGGGGCTACGCACCTGGGGATCGGTCTGTCTGGAGCGCAACCTCGCCAGTCGCCGCGTGCTCGAGAAGAACGGCTTCACCGCCGTCGCCGCCCGTCCCTACGAAGGCCCGTACCCGCACCGCTTCGCCGGCCAGACCTGCCTGACCTACCTGCGCATGCCGAACCCGAACGCGGTGCTGATCGCCTGAACCGGCAGCCGCCATGCCGGCAGCCATGGCAGATCCCACCCGGGCCGGAACTGACCCGGATCATGGACAGGCAGGTCCGGATTGTCCGGAATCGGCAGGCATGCAGCGGCTGGTCAGGCCGGTGCTGCCCTTGCGCTGCCCACTGCCGGATTCTCGATGGAACCGCCGCTGCCGCCACAGTCCGCCACCGTGCCGGCCGACGATGATCTGCCGCCGCTGCTGCTGCTCGTCGATGACGACGCCCTTGCCCGCCTGGCGCTCGAAGCCATGCTCGCCGGGGACGGCTACCGGCTGGAAACCGCCGCGGATGGCAGCGAGGCGCTGGTGCTCGCCGCGCGCCTGCTGCCGGATCTGATCCTGCTCGACGTGCTGATGCCGGGAATGGACGGCTACGAGGTCTGCCGGCGCCTGCGCGCCGATCCGGCGCTCGCCGAGGTGCCGGTGCTGATGCTGACCGCGCTCGACGATGCCGCCTCGCGCCTGCTCGGGCTCGACGCCGGTGCCGACGACTTCATCGCCAAACCCGCCGACCGCGCCGAGCTGCGCGCGCGCGTGCGCTCGATCACGCGGCTGAACCGCTACCGCCGTGCCCGCGAGCGCGAGCGCCGGCTCGCCGAGAGCCAGCGTCAGCAGCTGCATTCGCTGGCGCTGCTGCAGTGCGTGATCGACAACTCGCCGGATGCCTTCCTCGCGCTCGACGAGAACGGCGAGATCGTCGAATGGAGCGCGCAGGCCGAGACCATGTTCGGCTGGTCGCGCGCCGAGGTGCTGGGGCTGGACCTGAACGATCTGATCGTGCCGTCGCACCTGCGCGTGCAGCAGCGCCGCCTGCACGAGGCGGTGCGCCAGACCGGCCGCTTCGACGGTTTCGGGCGGGTCGAGGAGCGCGTGTCCGTGCGGCGCGACGGCAGCGAGTTCCCCTGCGAGGTGCTGCTGACGGCGCTGCCGACCGATCGCGGCTGGCGGCTGGCCGGCTTCGTGCGCGACATCGGCGAGCGGCGCGACGCCGAGATCCGGCTGCGCCAGGCCGAGAAGCTCGAAGCCATCGGCCTGCTGACCGGCGGACTCGCGCACGACTTCAACAACCTGCTGAACATGATCCTCGGCGGGCTCGAACTGCTGGCCCCCCGGCTGCCGGCCGGGGATGCGCGGGCGCTGCGTCACCACGATCTGGCCCTGCGCGCTGCGCGTCGCGCCGCCGAGGTCACGCGGGCGCTGCTGCAGGTCGCGCGCCGCCAGCCGCTCGATGCGCGCGAGGTCGACGTGGCCGCGCACTGCATCGAGCTGCTGCCGCTGATCCGCCAGTCGGCCGGCTCGGGCGTGCGCATCGTGCTGCATGGCTTCGAACCCGCGCCGCAGCCGCCGCTGCGGGCCTGCGTCGATGCCGGCGGCCTCGGCAACGCATTGCTGAACCTCGTGATCAACGCCCGCGATGCGATGCCGGGCGGCGGCACGCTGACCCTGGAGGTGCAGCTGCAGACCCTGCCCGCCGGCGCCGTGCCCGAACTGGCGGCCGGCACCTGGATCGTGATCGCCGTCACCGATACCGGCTGCGGCATGTCGCCGGCGGTGCGGGCGCGGGCCTTCGATCCGTTCTTCACGACCAAGCACCGCGGCCAGGGCACCGGGCTCGGGCTGGCGATGGTGCTCGGTTACGCCCGCCAGTCCGGCGGCAATGCCACGCTCGCCGGCGCTGCGGGCGGCGGCACGACGGTCCGGCTGTATCTGCCGGCCGTGGCACCGATGAGTCCGCGCCCGGAGGCAGCGCTGCCGGTGCCGGGGGTGGCCGCCCCGGCCGGCCAGGGCGAGCGCGTGCTGCTGGTCGATGATGAATCCGGCCTGCTCGAACTCGGGCGCGAATGGCTGGAGGCCGATGGCTACCGGGTCGATACCTGCAGCGATCCGCAGCAGGCCCTGGCACGGCTGCAGGCCGGCGGGCACGCGCTGCTCGTCACCGACGTGACGATGCCGGGTCCGCTCGATGGCTGCGCACTGGCCGCGCATGCCTGCCGGCAGCAGCCCGGGCTGCGGGTGCTGCTGATCTCGGGCTACGCCGATGACGACGCGCTGGCCGAGCTGTCGCGCTGGCCGCTGCTGCTCAAGCCGTTCACTGCGGTCGAACTGCTGCAGGCGGTGCGGCGCAGGCTGGATCAGCCCGGGGGCGGCTGAGGCCGGGATTCGTGCATGAAGATTTCGTGACAGCCGCCGAACCCGCTCCGGGATACGGGGCGGGGAATCCCGATCGCCAACAGGATGGAAAACCGATGAACCCTGACCACGCCCGCCGCCCGCGCCTGCTGGTCGTCGATGACGAAGCCGACAACCGCGAGTTCTTCGCCGAGACCGGCGATCTCGCCGGCTACGCGGTCGCAAGCCTCGGCGATGTCCGCGAGCTGGAATCCGCGCTGCAGCCGGCGCCGGACGTGATCCTGCTCGACCTGATCATGCCGCACCTCGACGGCATCGAGGTCATCCGCGAACTCGCACGTGCCGGCTGTCGCTCCAGGCTGATCCTGGTCAGCGGCTGCGAGCGCAGGGTGCTGCAGGCGGCGCTGCGGCTCGCGCAGGGGTTCGGACTCGATGTGCTCGGCGAACTGCAGAAGCCGGTGTCCGTCGCCGCGCTGACCGCGCTGCTGCTGCAGCCGGGCATGCCGCCGGCCCGGGTGCAGCCGCTGCAGCCGGTGACGCTGGACGAGCTGCACGCGGCGCTCGCCGAGAACCGCTTCACCGTGCACTACCAGCCGCAGGTGGCGCTGCACGACGGGCGCTGGTGCGGGGTCGAGGGACTGGTGCGCTGGTGCCACCCGCAGCACGGCCTGCTGCTGCCCGACAGCTTCGTGCCGCTCGTCGAACGGGGCGGACTCGGGCTGGAACTCACCCGCTGCGTGCTCGAATGCGCCCTCGCCGATCTTGCGCACCTGCACGGCCTGCTGCCGGGCGGCCGCCTGCCGGGACTGTCGGTCAACCTGCCGGGCGAGGCCTTGTTCGACGTGTCGCTGCCCGAGCAACTGCTCGCGCTGGTCGATGCAGCGGCCTGGCAGCACGACGCGATCACCTTCGAGATCACCGAGACCTCGCTGGCCCGCGAGCCGGTCCGGGCCCTCGACATCCTGACGCGCCTGCGGCTGAAGGGCGTGCAGCTGTCGATCGACGACTTCGGCACCGGTTACTCGTCGTTCGGGCAGCTGCATCACCTGCCGTTCTCGGAGCTGAAGATCGATCTCGGCTTCGTGCGCGTCGCCGATCGCGATCCGGTGGCGCGGGCGATCGTGGAAAACTCGATCCGGCTCGGGCGCCAGCTCGGGCTGACCGTGGTCGCCGAAGGCGTCGAGAGCGCGACGCTGTGGCACTGGCTGCGCGAGCAGGGCTGCGATCTCGCGCAGGGCTACCTGGTCTCGCGGCCGATGCCGGCCGAGCAGCTGCCGGCCTGGTACGCGGCCTGGGGGGCACCGGCCTGTCCGGCCTGATCAGCGGCGGCGCAACAAGCCGATTTTGTTGTTGTAAATACAAAACGGCTTTTCTTTCTTGCAACAATGCCGTTGCCTGCTACAACAGGGACCGTCCGCATGCGTCGGCAAGAACGCGGACGGCCGAAGCCTCGCCGTGCGTCAGCCCCTGCACGTCCCGCGCTTCCTGCAATCTTGCATTTGTTGTGCATTCATCCGCATTTGCCCTGCATCTGCCGGATTGCTGCACGCGCAAGTCGGGAACAGGATCGGCCGATATCCCCGTCAGCAGCGCCCGCCGGCTGGTCCGTCGCAGCGTCTGCATGCCGGTTCGTGGCGGCCGAACGAGCGCCACCGGCCGGTGTCCGTTCTTACGGAGTGACCCCTGGAGGCTTGCACGATGGATGCTCAGCCGATGTTCCCCGCCGACATGCCCGATGCGGTCTGCGCCTGTTCCCGCCCGTTCCTGCAGGGTCACGCCAGCGCTGCCGAGCCGGTGTTCCCGGTCGATCGCGACCTCGAACACCTGTACGTGCAGGCCGCGCATCGCGCCCGCCTGCTCGGTCAGGCGCAGTTCGAGGCGATCGCGCGTCATGCGCATCCCGATCCGCTGCGCAGCCACCGGCATGCGGACTGAGCCGGCTGCCGGCAGCGGGGCGCGGGGCGTCAGTCCGCGGGCAGGCAGCGGCCGGTCCGCAGCCAGTGGTTCAGCCGTCGCTCCCAGTCGCGCATGAACACCAGGTAGTGCTCCGCGGTATAGGCCGCGACCGCAGCATCGCCGGCAACGCTGCCGAGGCTGGTCAGCCGGTAGCGGACCGTCGCGAGACAGGCCGAATCGCCGTCGGCCTGCAGCCAGATCTCCAGCCGGCAGGCCGTGTGCTCCGGCACGAAGCGCACCATCTCCACGTAACCCTGCACTGCATCGTGGCGGGTCACGTACCACAGCGCGCTGCCCCCGGCCGGGGCCGGTGTCGCGAACACGCAGTCGGGCTCGGCGAGGCCCGAGGCACTGATCACGTACTGCGGACGCCAGTCCGCGATCCAGTCCGTCTCCCGTACCGGACAGAGCAGCGGCAGCACCTGCGCCGGTGTGGCGCAGAGCCGCTGCACGTAGCTGTGCTCGGCGCGCACCGGCGCGCGCAGGGGCACGGCATAGCCGGCCCGGCCGCTCCAGAGCGGGTCGAGTTCGTGCGCCAGGCACGGCGGCGAGGCGCAGTCGGGGGTGTCGGGGCGCGGTTCGGTCATGGGCAGGCACCTGGCTGGCACGGCCGGTTCAGGCTGCGGTGGCAGCCTGCGGCAGGCCGGCAATGACGATTTCGAGCACGCGTGCGGCGTCGGCGGCATCGAAGTCTGCACCGTGGCGCTTGCGCACGCCGTGATCGGACAGCAGATGATAGGTGCCGGCGCTGACGCCGGCCCGGGCGAGGCAATGGCGCACGCAGGCGAGCGCGCAGCCATCGAGCGCGATGACCGGTCGCGTGCCCTGCGCGACGCGCACCAGCGCCGGCACGCCGCCGCCGACTCCGGCGATGCACGACATCTCGGCGAGCCCGCGGCGATCGAGCGTCAGCGCGACGTGGTTGGCGAGTTGCGCAGCACTCGAACAGCCCGAGCAGCTGTAGACCAGGGGCAGGGTGCGGTCGGTACGGGACATCGGTAACGCCTCATCGTGATGTGAAATATCCGCAAGGCTATTTTTTGCATCGCGTTCCGCCCTTGAGATGCATCAAGCCGGCACCGCTGCCTGTCCGCCCCCGGCACCCGCTTCACCCGCCGGATGCGCCGGCCGGCCGCGGACGGGACGGTCAATCGTCACAAGTTGCGGGAATCCGGCCGGATTCCCGGGGTTCGCCTTGTCCGTCGTCCGGTCACGTGGCACCTTCCCGCGCCTGAAATACCGGCCGGTCCGCAGCCGGCGCTGCCGGCAGCGGCTGCGCGGCCCCAGGCCGGAGGAACCATCCGGCGCTGCGCACCAGGCGCAGCGCCGGATTCATACCCGCACGGGCAGGACGGGCTGTACCGACCATGAGTGAACTTTCCCAGACCCCCGCCGGTGCCCGGCGTCTGCCGCTGGCGCGCTACCTGTGGCAGTCCTATCTGCGCGCCGCGATCATCCCGCTGCTGGTGATCGAACTCGGCTTCATCGGCGTGTACTGGGTGTCGAGCTTCATCACCTACGAGCGCAACGCCGAGGCACTCGGGGCGATCTCGCGCGAGGATCTCGCCCGCACCGCGCAGCGCGAGGCCGATGCGATCGCCGAAAAGCTCGGCGCGGTCGGGGACCTGACGCGCGTGTTCGCGGCCGAAACCGCGCGTGCCCTGCGCACGCCGGCCCCGGCGGCGGCGACCGATGACGATGCCCGCCACGCCTACGGCGCGGATGGCGTCTACTACACGACGCGCGAGGGCGTCTCGGCCGGCTTCTACAGCGGCATCGTGCCGGTCGGCCCGGCCGAGCGCGACAAGGTGCGGCGCACGGCGGCGATCGATCCGCTGATGCAGGCGATCAAGGCGGCCAACCCGCTGGTCGCGCAGCTCTACCTGAACACGCACGACAGCTACAACCGCATCCATCCGTACTTCGAGGTGCTGACGCAGTACCCGGCGAAGATGGACATCCCCAGTTACAACTTCTACTACGAGGCCGACGCCGCCCACGACCCCGAACGGCGCGCGGTCTGGACCGACGCCTACGTCGATCCGGCCGGCAGCGGCTGGATGGTGTCGTCGATCGCACCGGTCTACGGCGGCGCCGACGGCAACTTCCTCGAAGGCGTGGTCGGCATCGACGTGACCGTCGACACCATCGTCAGGCGCGTGCTGAACCTGCAGCTGCCCTGGCAGGGCTACGCGCTGCTGGTCGGGCGCGACGGCACGATCCTGGCGCTGCCGCCGCGCGGCGAACGGGATTTCGGCCTGAAGGAGCTGACCGCGCACAGCTACGACGAGGCGATCCGCGCCGACACCTTCAAGCCCGATGACTTCAACGTCCACAAGCGTGCCGACCTCGCCGTGCTCGGCCGGGCGCTGAAGGCCGGCGGGGACGGTGTCGTCGAACTCGCGCTCGGCAGCGGCCGCACGCTGGCCGGCTGGTCGACGGTGGCCGGTCCCGGCTGGCAGCTGGTGGTGCTCGCACCGGAGCACGAGATCCTCGCCGGGGCCACGGCGCTGCGCGAGCGGCTGTCGCTGGTCGGCTGGCTGATGATCGCGAGCCTGATGCTGTTCTACGTCGGCTTCCTGATCTACCTGCGCAGCCGCGCCCGGGCGATGACCGCGCGCGTGGCCGCGCCGCTCGGCGACATCGAGGCGCTGATCCGGCGCATCGGCGGCGGCGACTACGAGCAGTCCGAGCCCGACTACCGCATCGCCGAGCTGCAGACCGTCGGCACGCACCTGGTCGACATGGGCCGGCGTCTCGGTGCCGCCTACGCGGCGATGGTCGAGGCCGAACGCAGCGTGCGCGCCGCGCTCGACAAGGAGCGCGAACTCGGCGAGGTGCAGCGTCAGTTCATCAACGTCGTCTCGCACGAGTTCCGCACGCCGCTGACCATCATCGACGGCGTCGCGCAGACCTTCGAGCGGCGTGCCGACCGCCTCGGCCCCGACAAGATCATCGAACGCGCGCGCAGCCTGCGCGCCTCGGTGCGCCGGCTGGTCGACGTGCTCGAAAGCGCGCTGTCGTTCTCGCGCCTGGAGAGCAGCCAGCTCACGCATGCCTTCGGGCCGGTGGCCTTCGCGGCCGTGCTGCAGGAGGTCGTGCAGACCGAGACCGTCGCCTATCCGCAGCACCGCTTCGAGATCGACGGCGCGCTGCCGGCGACGGTGCACGGCGATGCCGGGCTGCTGCGCGTCATGCTGTCGGCCGTGCTCGACAACGCCGCGCGCTACTCGCCGCAAGCGGGCACGGTCACGATCCGCGCCAGCACCGGCACCGATGACTGCGTGCATCTCGACATCCACGACCAGGGACCGGGCATTCCGGCCGATGAGCTGCCGCGCGTGCGCGAGCGTTTCTACCGCGGCAGTGCCGGGCTTGCGAGTCACGGGGCCGGGCTCGGCCTGTATCTGGTCGAGCAGTTCGTGCAGCTGAGCGGCGGGCGGCTGGACATCGACAGCCCGCCGGGGCAGGGCACGGTCGTGCGTCTGGTGCTGCCGGTGCATGGTCCGCGCGCCGCGGCAGCGGCCTGAACGGAGGAGGGCCCGTCATGGACACGAACGGTGCAGTGATCCTGTGCGTCGAGGATGAAGCCGAAATCCGCCGCGATCTCGTCGACGAACTGCTCGATGCCGGCTACGAGGTGCACGAGGCCGGCAGCGGCAGCGAGGCGATCGGGCGGCTCGCCGGCCTGCAGCCCGACCTGATCCTCTGCGATGTCAACATGCCCGGCCTGAGCGGCCTGCAGCTGCTCGAACAGGTGCGTGCGCGCGGCGATGCGCTCGGCGAGGTGCCGTTCGTGCTGCTGACCGCCTACGGCGACCGCGAACACCAGATCCGCGGCCGCGCGCTCGGGGCCGATGACTACCTGATCAAGCCGGTCGACTACGACCTGCTGCTCGCCACGCTCGCGAGCCGCCTGCGCAACGCCCGGCGCGTGCATGCGCGCGTGCAGTCGCGCATCGGCGATCTCGAATCGCAGCTGGCCGGGGTGGAGCGCAGGACGGCCACGCTGCCGGACCGGATGGCCTTGCAGGCAGCCCTTGCCGACGGGCGCGGCCGGCGCCGGCGCGGCCTGCTGGTTGCGTCCTTCGATGAGCTCAGCCGCCACGTCCAGCAATTCGGCAGCAGCTTCCAGGACGAGGCCGAGCAGGCGCTGATCGGGCAGGTGCAGCTGCTGGCTCCGGCGCAGGCCTACCGCCTCGATTCCGAGACCTTCGGCCTGCTGTTCGCCGATGCCGATGCGCTCGATGTGTCGGCACTCGGGCGGCTGGTCGAGATCGAATGCCGCAGCCCGGGGGGCGCCGCGCCGGTGCGCCTGAGCACGACGCTCTGCTACGTGCACTGCGAGCCCGAGGCCGGCTGCGACGTGGCCGACCGGCTGGAGGATGCGTGCCTCGCCGTGCGCTTCGGCCGGCGCGACGGCGGCCATACGCTGCTGCGCCTCGACGCGGCGGCCGTGCAGCGGCTGCGCATGGCCGGCCACGTCGAGGATCACCTGCTGCGGGCGCTGCGCGACGGCGAGTTCACGCTGCACTTCCAGCCCAAGCTGCAGCTCGCCGATGATCGTCTGGTCGGTGCCGAGGCGCTGGTGCGCTGGCACAGCCGGGATCTCGGACCGATCTCGCCCGGCGTGTTCATCCCGATCGCCGAGCGCTGCAACCTGATCGAGGCGCTGAGCGTCTGGGTGCTCGACGAGGCCGCGCGCGCCGCGGCGGTGCTCGCGCGCGAGGGGCTGGATCTTGCGATCGCCGTCAATGCCTCGGGTGTCGAACTGCACGCCGGCTTCCCGGCGCGCGTGCGCGAGGTCATGGCCGCGCATGGTCTCGGTGCCGGCCAGCTCGACATCGAACTGACCGAAACTTCGGTGATCGCTGACATCCGCCACGCCGCCGGCATCGTCGCCGAGCTGCGCGGGCTCGGCGTCGGCGTCGCGATCGACGATTTCGGCACCGGCTACGGCTCGCTTTCGTACCTGCGCGCGCTGCCGGTCGATACCGTCAAGATCGACCAGAGCTTCGTGCGCGGCCTGCCCGGCAACGCCATCGACCGCCAGATCATCGAGAGCGTGCTGACGCTCGCGCACGCGCTCGGCATCGGCACGGTCGCCGAAGGCGTCGAGACCGCCGAGCAGGAGCGCGAGATGCGCCGCCTCGGCTGCGGCCAGATCCAGGGCTATCACCTGGCGCGGCCGATGCCGCTCACCGAACTGATCCGCTTCGTGCGCGAGCGGCGCTGAGCCCGCCACAGACAAGAAACGGGACGGGACGACGATGACACCGGCCGGCACGACGCTGCTCGTGGTCGAGGACGAGCAGGAGCTGCGCGAGTACCTGGTCGAGGAACTCGAAGACCTCGGCTATCAGGTCTGCGAGGCCGGCAACGGCGCGCTGGCCCTGGCGCTGCTGCGCGAGCGGCCGGTCGATCTGGTGCTGACCGACATCATGATGCCGCAGCTCGGCGGTGCCGGCCTCTACCACGCCACGCGCTGCGATCCGGCACTCGCGCAGCTGCCGTTCCTGTTCCTGACCGCGCTGTCCTCGGCCGAGATGCTGGCGACGCTGCCGGAGAGCGAGCAGCCGCACATCCTGAAGAAGCCGGTCGACTACGACGAGCTTGCCGACGCGATCCGGGCGCGGCTGGCGTAGCCAGACGGACGCCGCTAGCCGGCGTGCGGGCGTTCGAGCACGACCGCGACCCCCATGCCGCCGGCCGTGCAGACGGCAAGCAGCGCCCGCCGGCCGCCACCGGCCGCGAGCCGGCGGGCGGCGCTCAGCAGCACGCGGGCACCGGTGGCCGCGAACGGG
>NZ_DAOLKE010000063.1:0-12701 GCF_035331805.1 Plasticicumulans sp.
AGGCGCGCATTCTACACGCCTTCTTCAATTCCGCAAGCAGTGTTTTCACCGCTTTTCATCGACATCAAACAAGTCCTTTGATGCGACGAGACGGACGATTATATGGGATCACAGAAGCTTGTCAAGAGCCGAACATGCACTGAACCCCGATCTCACTCTCCCGGCTCGACGATGTTGGCTGCCACGCCTGCCGAGCGCAGACGCGACGCGATCGCCTCGCTGGCGGGTCTGGAATCCTGTCCGACGACGCGGACCCGATACATTGCCTGGCCGCTGCCTCCACGGATGCGTTCGACGACGGCCGGGAAGCGCTGGGAGCGCAGGCGGTCCCGCAGCAGATTGGCGTTTTCCTCGACTCCGAAGCTGCCGACCTGCACCGCCCAGGAGCCATTGCTGGCCTGAGGCCTCCAGGGTTCGGCCGCCGGTGCGGAAGCACTGGCTCTTGAAGTGTCGCGGCTGGTCAGCTCGATCTTCGGCAGCGAAACCGGTCTGGCTGTCGCCGCCGGGGTCACGGTAGCAGGAGCTGCCTTGGCCACGACCTCAGGCTTGGGCTTCGGCGCATCGGTCGTTGCTCTGGCCGTTTCCGGAGCCGGCTTCGAAGGAGTGGCCCCGGCAGCAGGAGTCTGAGCCGGTTTCGAAGCGGGTGCGCTTGCAACGACCGGTGCCGGCTTCGGGGCTGCAGGTCTGGCTAGCGGTGCCGCCGGTGCCGGGCTGGCCGGAGCCACGCGCGGCGCGCCAGCGCCCAGATCGACCGTCCGCATGCCTTGCGGACCATCCCCGCCCGCGCTTGCCGATGGCAGGGGCAGGGTTGCGGGCGTTCGCAGCGGTTCAATAACCGGAGACTGGGCGATCGTCGATGCCGGTGCCTGCCCGGACGGAGCCGGTGCTTCGGGCGGCACGGCCTGCGGCAGGATCGCCGGCGGCAGCGCGACGGTGACCCCGCCGGGCTGCGGCGATTCCGGTCTGGGCGGGATGCTGGTTGCAACGGCCGGCGAGGTGACCGGACCGGAAGTCTTGACCACTTCCGGGACGATGATCACGGCCAGTGCGACCAGTACGGCGGTGCCGAGCAGACGCTGCTTCAGACGCTGTTCCACGACACGACTCCGGGCATGAACTTTGGCTGGGGGCGATACGAGTCAGGGTTTCAGGACATTCAAGACATTCAGCACGTAATGTGACGCGCCCGCATGGCTTCGGCAACGGTCAGGAACGATCCGCAGACGACCACACGATCGCCGGGCTGCGCCGCCGATTCCAGTTGCCGGCAGGCAGCCGTCACATCCTTGCAGGCCATGGTACCTGCTGGCAGCAAGGCCAGCATCGATTCGACCGGACGCCCGCGTGCACCGTCGAGCCCGGCCGCACACCAGCGGTCCACGACCGGCATCAGCGCTGTGATGACGCCGGCAGCGTCCTTGTCGGCAAGCATGGCCAGCAGCAGCCAGGTCTGACCGGTCACGGGACGCCACTGCAGCGTTTCGGCCAGCACCGCGGCACCGTGCGGATTATGGGTGACATCGAACACCCACTCCACGGCTCCCGATTCAATCTGGAACCGTCCGGCGAGTCGGGCAGCGGCAATCCCGCTGGCGATGGCAGCCCCGGAAACCTCGATCGACGGCAGCAGACGCAGGGCCGCAACCGCCCCCGCCGCGTTCGCCAGTTGATGCGGTCCTGCAAGAGAGGGCCAGGGCAGGTCAAGCCCGCCGCCGGGCCCCCACCAGCCCCAGCCGTCGCGCGCCTCCCGGACCCCGAACTCGTGGCCGAAGCGGTACGGCCGGGCGCCGATCGCCTGCTGATGCGCGAGCAGGCTGGCCGGTGGCGACGGATCGACGCAGATCGCCGGTCGTCCGGGACGGTAGATGCCGGCCTTCTCGCAGCCGATCGATTCGCGGTCGGGGCCGAGGAATTCGGTGTGGTCGATGCCGATCGTGGTGACGATGGCCACGTCGGCGTCGATGATGTTGACGGCATCGAGCCGTCCGCCGAGCCCGACCTCGAGCACGAGCACTTCGGGATCGAAGGCCCGCGCCAGCCAGAGCGCCGCCAGCGTGCCGAATTCGAAGTAGGTCAGCGACTGGTCATCGCGGGCCGCGTCGACCGCCGCGAACGCCCGGCACCAGTCGCCGGCCGGACATTCGCGGCCATCGAGGCGCAGGCGCTCCTCGTAGCGCAGCAGATGCGGCGAGGTGTAAGCCGCGACGCGCCGGCCGGCGGCGAGCAGCATCGCTTCGAGAAAGGCAAGCGTCGAACCCTTGCCGTTGGTGCCGCCGACCACGATCGTGCGCGCCGAGGGCTGCAGCAGGTCGAGCCTGGCCGCCACCGCACGCACGCGCTCCAGCCCGAGATCGATGCCCTTCGGATGCAGGGTTTCCTGCCAGGCCAGCCAGTCGGCGAGCGACCAGTCGCTGCGAAGCGCCGCGGGCATGTGCTCAGACCGCGGCTTCGGCCTGGGCGAGCGGCTGCGGACGTCCCGAGAGCATCGCGAGGATCGCGCCGAGGCGCGCGCGCAGTTCGCGCCGGTCGATGATCAGGTCGACCGCGCCGTGTTCGAGCAGGAATTCGCTGCGCTGGAAGCCTTCGGGCAGCTTCTCGCGCACGGTCTGCTCGATGACGCGCGGGCCGGCGAAGCCGATCAGTGCCTTCGGCTCGGCGACATTCAGATCCCCGAGCATCGCCAGACTCGCCGAAACGCCGCCGGTGGTCGGATCGGTCAGCACCGACACGAACGGCACGCCGGCCTCGGCGAGCCGCGCCAGGATGGCGCTGGTCTTGGCCATCTGCATCAGCGACACCAGCGCCTCCTGCATGCGCGCACCGCCCGAGGCCGTGAAGCACACATAGGGGACCCGCGTTTCCAGCGCCACGCGCGCGGCGCGCACGAAGCGCTCGCCGACCACCGAGCCCATCGAGCCGCCGAGGAACTCGAAGTCGAAGGCCGAGGCCACGACCGGCACGCCGAGCACCGTGCCGCTCATGGCGACCAGCGCATCCTTCTCGCCGGTGGATTTCTGCGCGGCGGCCAGGCGGTCCTTGTACTTCTTGCTGTCCTTGAACTTCAGGAAGTCGGTCGGCTCGACCTCGGCGCCGATCTCGACGCGGCCGTCCGCATCGAGGAAGCTCGCCAGCCGCTCGCGCGCGCGGATGCGCATGTGATGGTCGCACTTCGGGCAGACGTGCAGGTTGCGCTCCAGCTCGGCGCGGTACAGCACGGCGCTGCAGGCATCGCACTTCGACCAGAGCCCTTCGGGAATCTGGCGCTTGTTGCCGCCCTCGGTGCGGATGCGCGAGGGCATGAGTTTTTCGAACCAGCTCATGTCGACCATGGCTTGCACAACACTCCCGCCAGCAAAGCGGCCGGCGTCAGGAATACGGAAAAGGATCGCGGACCGGCTCAGGCCGTGACGGCATCCATCGCGGTGCGCATCGCGCCGAGCAGCGCGCCGATCTCGGCGTTCAGCTGCTGCGGATCGCCGGCCAGCGCCTCAATGCGCGAGACCAGCGCGCTGCCGACGACGACGGCATCGGCGACGCGCGCGACCGCGGCGGCGCTGTCGGCATCGCGGATGCCGAAGCCGACGCCGACCGGCACATCGACCAGCGCCTTGATGCGTGCGACCTTTTCGGCAACCTCGCCGGTATTGAGCCGGGCCGAGCCGGTCACGCCCTTCAGCGACACGTAGTACAGGTAGCCGCGCGCCAGCGCGCCGATGCGGCGGATGCGCGCCTCGGTGCTGGTCGGCGCGAGCAGGAAGATCGGATCGAGGTCGCTGGCGAGCAGCGCCTGCGTCAGCTCGTGGGCTTCCTCGGGCGGCAGGTCGACGGTCAGCACGCCGTCGACGCCGGCCTGCGCAGCGGCCTCGGCGAAGGCCGCGTAGCCCATCGCCTCGACCGGGTTCAGGTAGCCCATCAGCACGACCGGCGTGTCGGCATCCCGCTCGCGGAAGCGCCGGACCAGCGCCAGCACGTCGCGAAGGCGCGTGCCGGCGGCGAGTGCGCGCTCGCAGGCACGCTGGATCACCGGGCCGTCGGCCATCGGGTCCGAGAACGGCACGCCGAGTTCGATGATGTCGGCACCGCTGGCGACCAGCGTGTGCAGCAGGGCTTCGGTGGTGCCGATATCCGGATCGCCGGCGGTGATGTACGGGATCAGCGCGCGGCGACCGGCCGTGCGCAGGGCGTCGAATCGGGTCTGGATGCGGTTCATGGCGGCCCGGCTCTCAGATCGTGATGCCGTCGCGGGCGGCGACGGTGAAGATGTCCTTGTCGCCGCGACCGGACAGGTTGACGACGACCAGCTGGTCGGCGGCCAGCGTCGGGGCCAGCTTCTTCGCGTAGGCGAGTGCGTGCGAGCTTTCGAGCGCCGGGATGATGCCCTCGGTGCGGCAGAGCTCGTGGAAGGCGGCGAGCGCTTCGTCGTCGGTGATCGCACCGTAGCGCACGCGGCCGATGTCCTTCAGCCAGGCGTGCTCGGGACCGACGCCGGGATAGTCGAGACCGGCCGAGACCGAGTGCGTCTCGATGATCTGGCCGTTCTCGTCTTCCATCAGGTAGGTGCGGTTGCCGTGCAGCACGCCGGGGCGACCGGCGTTCAGCGGGGCCGAATGGCGACCGGTGTCGAGGCCATCGCCGGCCGCCTCGACGCCGTACATCGCGACCGAGGCGTCGTTGAGGAAGGGATGGAACAGGCCGATGGCGTTCGAGCCGCCGCCGACGCAGGCCACCAGCGCATCGGGCAGCCGGCCGAAACCGGCGAGCACCTGTTCGCGCGCCTCGCGGCCGATGATGCACTGGAAGTCGCGCACCATCATCGGATACGGGTGCGGACCGGCGACGGTGCCGATCACGTAGAAGGTGTCATCGACGTTGGTGACCCAGTCGCGCAGCGCCTCGTTCAGCGCATCCTTCAGCGTCTTCGAGCCGGACTGCACCGGCACGACGCTCGCACCGAGCAGCTTCATGCGATAGACGTTCGGCGACTGGCGCTTCACGTCCTCGGCGCCCATGTAGACCACGCATTCGAGTCCGAGACGCGCGGCGATGGTCGCGGTCGCGACGCCGTGCTGGCCGGCGCCGGTCTCGGCGATGATGCGCGTCTTGCCGAGGCGCTTCGCGAGCAGGGCCTGGCCGATGGTGTTGTTGACCTTGTGCGCGCCGGTGTGGTTGAGGTCCTCGCGCTTCAGCAGGATCTGCGCCCCGCCCCAGTTCCGCGACAGGCGCTCGGCGTGATAGAGCGGCGACGGCCGCCCGACGTAGTGCGACAGGTCGCGGTCGAGTTCGGCGAGAAAATCGGGATCGTCGCGAAAGCGCGCGTAGGCATCGCGCAGTTCCTCGAGCGCCGCCATCAGCGTCTCGGCCACGAACAGGCCGCCGTACGGCCCGAAATGGCCGTCCGCGTCCGGGAAGCGGCTGAAGTCGATCACATCACCCACGGTCATCTCCGTTTCTGACTGCCTGCATGAACGCGCCGATCTTGCGCGCGTCCTTGATGCCTTTTGCTGCCTCGACGCCGCTCGACACGTCGACGGCCCAGGGCCGCACGCGGTAGATCGCGTGCGCAACGTTGTCGGGATCGAGCCCGCCGGCGAGCACGAGCGGCAGCGTGCGCCGCGCCGGAATCCGCGACCAGTCGAAGGCTTCGCCGCTGCCGCCGCTGCGCTCGCCGCCGTGGCTGTCGAGCAGAAGCCCGGCGGCGTCCGGGAAGCGGCGCGCGTAGTCATCGACCTCGGCCCCGGCGCCCATCGGCACGGCGCGCAGATACGGCCGGCCGAAGCCGCTGCAGAACTCGCGCGGCTCGTCGCCGTGAAACTGCAGCAGCGTCGGCGACAGGTGCGCCATCACCGCCCGCACGTACTCGGCCCCGGCGTTCTGGAACAGCGCGACGCAGGCGACGAATGGCGGCAGCACGGCGATCACCGCCGCCGCCTGCTCGATCGACACGCAGCGCGGACTCTTCGGCACGAACACCAGCCCGATCGCATCGGCTCCGGCGCGCACGCAGGCGAGCGCATCCTCGGCGCGCGTCAAACCGCAGATCTTGACTCGGGTGCGATGCATGGGCGCGGGCGGTCCGGTCGGCGACAAGGCGCGGAAGGGTAACAAAAACGTTTCGCCGCGGCACGGTCGTGCCGAAGCCTGCCCCTGCCGCGCGCGTTCAGAACAGCACCGGCAGCGCCGACGGGTTGCCGGACGGCAACCCGAAGCGTTGCGGATACTGCACGTGCAGGAAATACAGGCCGTCGGCCGGTGCCGTGACACCGCCGTGGCGGCGGTCGCGACCGGCGAGCACCTCGGCCGCCCACGCGATCGGCCGCTCGCCGCCGCCGATCGCGAGCAGCACGCCGGCGATGTTGCGCACCATGTGGTGCAGGAAGGCGTTGGCCTCGACCTCGAGCACGACCAGATCGCCGTGGCGCGCGACTTCGAGCGCGTACAGCGCCCGCCGCGGATGCTCGGCCTGGCAGCCGGCAGCGCGGAAGGCGGAAAAATCATGCTCGCCGAGCAGGGCCTGACCGGCCTCGTGCATGCGCCTGGCATCGAGCGGCCGGTACCAGTGCGTCGCCCGCCCGGCGGTGAGCGCCGGCCGGTAGCGGCGGTTCAGGATCACGTAGCGATAGCGGCGCGCAACTGCCGAGAAACGCGCGTGGAAGTCTTCGGGCACCGGCTGCGCCCAGGTCACGGCGACATCCGGCGGCAGCTGGCTGTTGCTGCCCATGACCCAGGCGTGCGCGCTGCGCACAGCGCCGGTGTCGAAATGCACGACCTGCCCGGCGCCATGCACGCCGGCGTCGGTGCGCCCGGCGCAGGTCACCGCGACCGGCCGGTCGGCGATGCGCGTCAGTGCGGCCTCGAGGGCGCCCTGCACGGTGCGCACGCCCTCCTCCTGGGTCTGCCAGCCGCGAAAGGCCGAGCCGTCATATTCGATGCCGAGGGCGATGCGCATGGGTCCGGTCGGGTCGGTGAGCCGCAAAACGGCAAAGCATGCCGCTTGCGACCGGCTCAGGCCAGCGCGTGCATGCCGGCGAACGCCAGCGCGATGGCGAGCGGCAGTCGCCACTCCCGCAGCGCCGGCAGCGGCGGCACCGCCACGGTGAGCCGGTCTGCCGGCGCGAAGTCCGCGGCCGGCTGTCCTGCGGCGGCGAACACGGCGCGCGCCGCCCCCGTCCAGCGGCCCAGCCGGCCGCTGCCGGCATCGGCCGGAGCCGTCATGCGTGCCTGCAGCAGCGGCAGCGCCTCGAAACAGAGCGCCACGCGCACCGCCAGCCGCTCCCGGAAGCCACCGCCGGCCGGGGCCAGCCGGTACAGCGCCCCGGCCACGCCGTGCGTCCCGGCCAGCGCCAGCACCAGCGCCGCGGCAGCGACGAGTTCGAGCAGCACCAGCGCGCGCCAGAGCGCGAGCCAGAGGCCCTGCACGCTCGGCGAGGCGCCGCCGAGTGCCGGCAGCAGCGTCAGGCCCGGCGTGAACCAGCCATGCGTGATCACGACGGCGAGCAGCAGCCAGCGCACCCGCCGCAGCGCCCGGCGCAGGGTTCCGGCCGGCAGCACCGGCCCCGTTCCCCAGCGGGCGAACGCGAGCAGCAGCGCCCCGAGCAGCAGCGCAGGCGGTGCCGCCGGTGCGATGCCGAGGGCGAACGCGACGAAGCTTGCGAGCAGGATGACGGGATTCATGGCGGCAGCCCTTCCCGGGGGTCGCGCAGGGGCGCGGCAGGATAGCGGCCAAAGCGGCCGATCACGATGGCATCGGCGTGCTTGATGGCCATCAAGCCGCACCGGCCCCCGCCTGGCCGACACTGCGCGCCCGCCCGCGCCATGCCGGCGCGGGCCCTGCCTTCCGGAACCCGCCGATGCCCGAATCTTCCTGCCGTACCGACCGCCTGCGTCCGCTCGCGATCGCGGTGCTGACCGTTTCCGATACCCGCACGGCTGCCGGGGACCAGTCCGGCGCGCTGCTCGTCGAGCGGCTGCAGGACGCCGGTCACCAGCTGGTGGCGCGGGCGCTGGAGCCGGACGACCTGTACCGGCTGCGCGCCCGCGTGTCGCAGTGGATCGCCGATGCGGCGGTCGAGGTCGTGCTGGTCACCGGCGGCACCGGGCCGACCGGACGCGATCGCACGCCGGAAGCCCTGCGCCCGCTGCTCGACAAGGAACTCGAAGGTTTCGGGGAACTGTTCCGGCAGCTCTCGTACCAGGAGATCGGTACGGCCGCGGTGTTCTCGCGGGCGCTGGCCGGCGTGGCCAACGGCACGCTGGTCGTGGCGCTGCCGGGTTCGCCCGGCGCCTGCCGCACGGCCTGGGACGGCATCCTCGCCGGGCAGCTCGACAGCCGCCGCGGGCACTGCAACTACGTGGCACTGATGCCGCGGCTCACCGAAACCTGAGCCCGGACGGTGGCCGGCGGTGCAGGCGATTCAGATGCCGCGGCCGCGGCCGAGGCGGAACTCGACGATCTCGACCAGCGCGGCCTCCTCGGCGCGGCTCAGGCCGCCGAGGCGGTGCATCAGCGCGCGCGCGTCGATGTGCCACTTGCCGTCGAGACCGCGGCGCTGGATTTCGTGGCAGACGGTCGCGTACAGACGGCGCAGCGCATCGGTTTCCTCGAGGTTGATGTCGGCGAGGGCTTCGGACAGCGCCGACCATTCGGCATCGGAAAAGGCCGGGCAGGAGTTGGCGAGGATGTCCTCGTAGCGACGCAGCAGCACGGCGAGCCGGTGATCGGCGACGGGCAGGGCAACGGAAGCAGACATGGGGGAAAACCTGATCGGTCGGGTTTGCACTGGAGAGTTCGATGACCCGTACCGATCGCTTCCGTGCGCGCTGCGGGCCGTTTTCCGGTGCGCCGCACGGAGGTGCGGAACGCCGGTTTTGCGTGCCGCTAGTTCTGGCATGGGCACCCGGCAGCCGCAAGCCGGGTCGGCCGGAGAAATGGTCTTGTTTACGATTCAGATCGTTACAGACTGTTCCGCCACCGCCGCGCGGCCATCCCCGATCCGCTGCCGCCAGCCGCGCCCCGTCCGGATCGCCCGCACGAGGTTCAGGGCCAGCAGCCCCCAGGCGAGCACGCCGGCGGCACCGGCCGGCCGGGCCAGGGCCGGCAGCGTGCAGGCCGCCAGCGTCAGCCCCACCGACAGGAACTGGGCCGCGAACTGGCGCTGCAGGGCGGCGGCCGGGATCAGCTCGCGGACGTTCGGCGCCAGGGCGGCGCTGCGGACCGCGCGCAGGCGGTTCGAGAGATCCAGCCAGACCAGAAACGCGACGATGCGCTGCAGCATGCCGGCGACCAGCGTCGTGCCGAAGCCGAGGAGCCACAGCAGGCCGCTCAGCATTTCGGTGGAGGAACCGCTCCCGCCGCTGCCGGTGCGCAGCCCGAACCGCCCGGCGAGCCAGAGGCAGACCGCGAGGGCGGCGCAGCCGAGCGCGAGCTTCCAGTAGCCGAGCCACGGATCCGGCAGCCGGCGCCGGCGCCGGTGCTGCAGCCACAGCGTGCAGGCGGCGAAGCCGAGCAGCGCCGCGCCGGCGGCCAGCGCCGCTCATGGCACAGCCAGTCCGGCAGCGGCCAGCCGGCATCGAGGCTCGCCAGCCCCAGCGCGGCGACGCTCACCGGGGCAAGCCCGGTGCGCAGCCAGCGCGGATACGGGGCCGTGATCGAGAACATCGGCACGACCTGCCAGGCCACCGCCGCCACCAGCAGTCCGACCCAGCCGATCAGCGCCCAGCCGGCGTGCAGGTCGGTCAGCCGGCGCAGCAGCGGCACGCCGGCCCAGCCGTGGCCGGCGGCCAGCGTGAAACCGAGCGCGGCGGCGATCAGGAACGACAGGCCGGCCCAGCCGATCGTGCGCGCGCTCTCGCCGCTGCGCGGCGAGCGCCACCAGGCCGGCAGCGCAGCCGCGGCATAGACCAGCAGTGCGCAGAGCAGCAGTGCGCTGCCAAAGCGCACGAGTGGCGCCGTGCCGGTCCCGAGCCCGCCGGCGAACAGCACGATGCCGGGCAGCAGCAGCGCCTGCACGCCGGCGGCGATCGGCGCAGCCCGGCGCAACGGCGCACCGACGAGCACCGGCAGCAGCTGGATCAGCGCACCGAGCATCGCGCTCAGCAGCACGCCGAGGGCGAGCAGATGCACGTAGGCCAGCGCCTGCGGCTGCCAGCGCCCCGCCATCACCGCCGGACCGGCCCAGAGCAGCCAGCCACCGGCCAGCGCACCGAAGACCGGCACGCTCAGGAACCAGCGCAGCGGCAGCGCGAGCGGCGGCGAGGCAGCGTAGGAGAGGCCGGCGTTCATGCGCAGCCGTCGCCGTCGTCATCTCCGGCGCAGGCGGCACTGGCGAGCGGATCGTCCAGCCGCCAGATCAGCGCCTCGTAGCGCCCGGGTTCCGAGACCAGCACGCGATACGCGCAATCGCGTTCGAGCAGATGCCCGTACAGCGGGAAGGGTTCGCGCCGGTGCAGCAGGCGCAGCCACTCGCCCGGGCCGAGCGCATCCACGGCATCCAGCGTCGCGAACAGTGGTTCCGGCGGCTCCAGGCCACCGACATCGAGCAGGTGTTCCGCGGTCGTCATCGTCGTGCGTCCTGCAGGCAGTCAGGCGCTGACCGCCGCCGGGCGCAGGCCATCGAGCAGCGCCGGCAGGCGAGCCGCAAGCAGCCGGGCGGCCATCGGGAACAGGATCTGTTCCTCCTTCATGTTGTGCTGCTGCATCAGCAGCACCAGCGTGTCGGACAGGCCCAGCCAGGCATCGGCATCGCAGCGCTCGCCGGCGCCGCGCAACGCATCGAGCAGCGTGCGGATCTGCTCGTGCTCGTCGCGCATGACCCGCGTCGGACCGCAACCGCTGCCGGTGGCGGCCTCGAAGGCCGGGAACAGCACGGCTTCCTCGCGCCGGAAGTGGGCGCGCAGTTCGTCATCGAGGGCGCTGCCGGCGGCACGGGCGGCCGGCCAGTCGCCGGCGGCCACCTGCAGTTCGGCATCGGCGAGGGCCGCATCCGCCTGGCGGTGCTGGCCTTCGAGCAGTTCATTCAGCGGATTCATGGACATGCACGCAGCAACGGAGAAGGTGCCAGGCAGTCTGCAGAGGGATCGTCCGTGCGCCCTTAACCTGCATCAACCGCATCGGGCCACCGGACGGGGTATGCAGACAGGAGAGTCGTGCGCCCGCCGGCGGCCGACCTATCATGCGCGGATGCCACCATCCCCCGCCCCCGAAGCCCTCGATCGCCTGCTGCGCCAGACCTATCTGTTCGCGGCCCTGGACGAGCCCCGGCTCGCCGTCGTACGCCACGGCATGCGCGTGCTGCACCTGCACGAAGGCCAGCGCCTGTTCGATGTCGGCCAGCCGGCCGAGCGCTTCTTCCTGGTCGCCAGCGGCCAGATCAAGCTGTTTCGCGTGTCGCTGGACGGCAACGAGAAGGTCATCGAGATCGCCGGCCCCGGCAAGACCTTCGCCGAGGCGGTGATGTTCATGCAGCGCCGTGATTATCCGGTCAGCACCGCGGCGCTGACCGAGGCGCGGGTCTGCTCGTTCGACAATCACACCTACCTCGAACTGCTGCGCGCCTCGCCGTCGCTCTGCCTGAGCATGCTCGGCGAGATGAGCATGCGCCTGCATGCGCGGCTGAACGAGATCGATCACCTGACGCTGCAGAACGCGAGCTTCCGCGTCGTGCACTACCTGATCGATCAGCTGATCGAGCACGGCGACGGCAGCGGCAGCATCGATCTGTCGACGCCGAAGAACATCATCGCCTCGCGCGTATCGATCAAGCCGGAAACCTTCTCGCGCATCCTGCGCACGCTGGCCGACGAAGGCATCGTGCGCATCGACGGCAAGCACATCGAGGTGCCGGACTGCCGTCGCCTGCAGCAGTGGGGGCGCTGAATCCGGCTTCACCATCCTTAACCGGGCAGGCGCCACCGGCACCGCTATGCTGCGCGCTTCGTCCCCGGGGTCCGCGCCGGCCGGGGGCGCAGCCGGGGGTGACGGAAGCGCCCTGACCGCCCTGCTGCCGACCCGCGGCGCCCAGCAGAAGCCCCGGCATGGTTCCCAGCTTGCGCCAGCGATCGCCGTCCACCGCGGACGACGGTCTCGCGACGACGGTTTCCAACCACATCGGTCTCGCCTACTTCGAGGCCCTCGTGCGCCGGCTCGCCGTCGCGCTCGATGCCGGCTTCGCCTGCGTCGCCCGCCATGAGCCGGAAACCGGCCGTCTGCTTCCGGTCGCAAGCCACAGCACCGATGACGCGCACGACTGGCCGGCGGCCCTCGACGGTGCGCCCTGGCCGCTGGTGCTCGCCGGGGTCACGGTGCTGCAGGCCGACGGGGCCGATGCGCTGTATGCCGGCAACACCGCTCTCGCCGGCGTGCGCGCCTGCGCCGGCACGCCGCTCGTCGATGCCGGCGGCCGCACGCTCGGTCTGATCGCGGTGCTCGGCCGGCGGCCGTTCGCGCAGCCGGCGATGGTTGCTCTGGTGCTGGAGCTGTTCGCCGAGCGGGCAGCGGCCGAACTCGAACGGCTGGCGGCCGAGCGCGAACTGCAGCGCACCGGGGCGGCGCTGCGCCGCCAGCAGCTCGCGCTGCTGCGCATCGTGCATGCCGAGCTGCTGGTCGAGGCCGAGGCCGACACCGCCCTCGCACGCATCGCCGAGATCGCCGGCGAGACCCTGGATGCCGATCGCGCCGAAATCTGGCAGGCCGATGCGGCTTTCGG
>NZ_DAOLKE010000063.1:12801-14542 GCF_035331805.1 Plasticicumulans sp.
CCACGACCACGACGGCCCTGCGCTCGATACCCGCGACTGCCCGGGCTTCGTCGGCACGCTGCGCGCGCAGATGCTGCTCGATGGCAGCGACCCGCGCCACGCGCAGGCCCTCGCCGAGTGGCGGGCGCTCGCGCCGCCGGATTCCGAGGCCGGCGCCTCGGTGCTGGTGCTCGGCATCAGCAGCGGCCGGACGCTGCACGGGCTGCTGCAGCTCGAATGCCGGCGCACTGCGGCTGCCCGCGTCTGGGGCATCGACGAACTCGGCTTCGCGCGCTCGGTCTGCGACCTGCTGGCGCTGACGCTGGTCACCCGCGCGCTGCGCCGGACCGTCGCCGAACTCGAAGCCTCGCAGCAGCGCTACCGGGCGCTGTACGAGGACATCGACACGCTGGCCCGCGAGCGCCTGCAGGCGCTCGAAACCCACCAGCAGCGCATGCACCAGATGCAGCGCCAGTTCGTGTACATGGCCTCGCACGAGCTGCGCACGCCGCTCGCGATCATCGACAGCGCCGCCCAGCGCATCCTGCGCCGCGCCGACAACCTGTCGCGGACCGAACTGGTCGAGCGCATCGGCAGGATCCGCGCGGCCGTGTCGCGCATGGGTTATCTGGTCGACTCGACGCTCGATGTCGCGCGCTTCGAAAGCGGCACGGTCAGTTACCGGCCCGGACCGGTCGACCCCGCGGCGCTGCTGACGCGCGTCTGCCAGCAGCAGCAGGAACTCGCCCCGCACCACCGCATCGCCTGCCGGTTCGAGGCGCTGCCACCCAGCATGAGCGGCGACGCCGGCCTGCTCGAACAGGTGTTCGCCAACCTGCTCAGCAACGCCGTCAAGTACTCGCCCGATGCCGACGAGATCGAGGTGCATGCCTTTGCCGATGCCACGCGCCTCGTCGTGCGCGTGTGCGACCACGGCGTCGGCATCCCGGCCCAGGAGATGCCGCGGCTGTTCGAGAAGTTCTTCCGCGCCAGCACCGCGGTCGGCATCCCCGGCACCGGCATCGGCCTGAACATCACGCGCCAGATCGTCGACCTGCACGGCGGCATCCTGACGGTCGACAGCCACGTCGGCACCGGCACCACCTTCACGGTCAAGCTGCCGCTGCCGTCCGCGGCCTGAGCCGGACCGTCCTCCTCCCCGGCTGCGCGCCCCTCCAAAAAAAAGCCCGGCATCGAAGCCGGGCTCAAGCAACCACCAAAGGAGGAGAAGAGAAACATCACGCGGATGTCGGGGAATAGTGTCGGCACGCGCGGCACACGCGGCAAACGACGGATATTCACGCTGGCCTGAACTTTTTTGTACCGGACAAAAAAAGGCCCGGGACGGCCCGGGCCAAAACAACCACCAAAGGAGGAGAAGCGACATCCGGGTAGGATGCCGAAGCCAGTTTGCCCGCCGATGCTGCATTGCACAAACCATCTGGCCTGATGCGCGCATGAAAAAATCTGAACCGTCAGGCCGGGCTGACAACCCTGCCTGGCAATCCGGCCGCTCCTCCGTCGGCGCATGACGCCGGCTTGCGGCCCTGAGCCTCATTAAAATTTTTTGATTCAGTCACTTGCATCCTCCACCGCTCCGGGATGCTGACGATCCCGCCCTGCCAGTGGATACCGGCCGCTACACTGGCCCGTCATCCGTACACCGACTAGACTGCGCTTCTGATGCATCGCACCACAGGGAAGTGTCATGTCCGCGTCCCCCGAGCCTCGCCGTCCCCCGCTGCCCCGTCGTCCTGTCCGC
>NZ_DAOLKE010000064.1:0-14485 GCF_035331805.1 Plasticicumulans sp.
GCGCGTGCGCGTGCTGCCGGCCACGGGCTGCGAGGCCGATGCCGTGCTGCCGCCGCTGCCGCTGCACGCCGCCACCGCGCTGCTCGATGCGCACCGCCCCGGCACGACCACGCTCGGCGTGCCGGCCACTCTCGCCCAGGTGCGCTCGATCCTGCGCGAGCTGCAGCAGCTCGCGCCCGGCACGGCGCTGGTCGCCGTGCATCCGTGCTTTCGCAGCGCCCATCGCGCCGCCCTCGCCGCCTCGCTGCTGAACGCACCGGCCGGCGGCCGCATCCTGGTCGCGACCCCGGCGGTGGCGGCGCAGCTGCAGGCCGACCGGCGGCTGGTCGCGCTCGATGGCGGTGAAGCCGCCACCGGCGGCCACGAGGCCCCGGTGTTGAACGTGCTCTGGCGGCTGCGTGGCAGCGAGGCAGCGCCGCAGTCCGCCGAACTCTGCCCGGCACCGCCGGTGGCGGTGCGCAAGCTGCGCCGCGAGCGCTGGCTGTGGGACCGTGCCGCCGGCCGCTGGCAGCACTGCCAGCCGTCGACGGCGCTGCCGGCCGGCAGCATCGTGCGCCTGAACGCCGAGGAAGGCGGCTATGACGCCACGCTCGGCTGGATGCCGCACGCGCGGCTCACGGTCGTGCCGGCCCTCACCGTCGACTGAAGGCCTTGCGTTTCGCAGACGCCGCCTTCAGCCGCGCCGCCAGTCGTGGTAGCGCCGCACCCAGCCGAGCAGGCGCTGCGGCGCGTGCGCGCGCTTCCAGGTGCCGGCCACGGCCTTGCCGGACTCGGCCCAGGTCGGATAGACGTGGATGGTCGCGAGCAGCTTTTCGAGCCCGAGCCCGTGGCGCATCGCCAGCACGAAGCCGGCGATCGTCTCGCCGGCGTGCGCGCTGACGATGGTCGCGCCGAGGATGCGGTCGCGCCCCGGCACGGTCAGCACGCGCACCCAGCCCTGCGGCTCGCTCTCGGCCAGCGCCCGGTCGGAATCATCGAGCCGGTAGACGCTGCTCTCGAAGGCGATGCCACGCTCGCGCGCCTCCTGCTCGTTGAGGCCGACGCGCGCGATCTCGGGCTCGGTGAAGGTCGCCCACGGGATCACCGAGTAATCGGCCCGGAAACGCCTGAACTGCCCGAACAGGCCGTTGACCGCCGCATACCAGGCCTGGTGCGCGGCCGTGTGCGTGAACTGGTACGGCCCGGCGACATCGCCGCAGACCAGCACGTTCGGGAAGCGCGTCTGCAGGAAGGCATCGGTCTCGATCGTGCGCGACTTCGTGAGCCCGATGCCGAGGGCTTCGAGTCCGAGGCCGTCGGTGACCGGCGCGCGCCCGAGGGCGACCAGGATCGCGTCGAAACCGAGCCGCACTTCGGTGCCGGCGTGTTCGGCCACCAGCACCCGGCCGCCCCCGGCGTCGCGCTCGCAGCGCAGCGCCCGGTGGCCGCAGCGCACGTCGATGCCCTCGGCGGCGAATACCGCGCCGATGTGCGCGGACACGTCCGCGTCCTCGCGCGCCAGCAGCCGCGGCAGCATCTCGACCTGCGTGACGCGGGCGCCGAGGCGCGCGAAGGCCTGCGCAAGCTCGCAGCCGATCGGCCCGCCGCCGAGCACGAGCAGGCGCTGCGGGCATTCCTGCAGCGCCCAGAGCGTGTCCGAGCTCAGATAGCCGCCCTCTTCGAGCCCGGGAATCGGCGGCACGAACGGCCGGGCACCGGTGGCGATGACGATGGCGCGGGTGTCGAGCCGGCGCTCGCTGCCATCAGCCGTCGTGATCGCGACCGTCCACGGCGACAGCAGCCGCGCCGTGCCCGCCAGCACCTCGACGCCGAGACCGGTGTAGCGCTCGACCGAATCGTGCGGTGCGACCGCCGCGATCACGCGCTGCACGCGCGCCATGACCTCGGCGAAGTCGAAGCGGGCGCTGGCCTCGCCGATACCGTAATCCGGCGCACGCCGCTGCTCGGCCAGGAAGCGCGCCGTGCGCAGCAGCGCCTTCGACGGCACGCAGCCGCGGTTCAGGCAGTCGCCGCCCATCTCGGCGCGCTCGACCAGCGTCACCTTCGCCTGCACCGCCGCCGCGATGTAGGCACTGACCAGCCCGGCGGAACCGGCACCGATCACGATCAGGTTGCGATCGAAGCGCTTCGGCTTCGGCCACGGCCGGTAGACCTGATGCGCCTGCCAGGCATCGAGCGCGCGGCGCGCGAGCAGCGGGAACACGCCGAGCAGCACGAAGGACGCGATCAGCCCCGGCGACAGCAGGCCGGAGAGCGACTCGACCCGCGCGAGCTGCGTGCCGGCGTTCACGTAGACCACCGTGCCCGGCAGCATGCCGATCAGGCTGACCCAGACGTAGGTGCGTACCGGCAGCGCCGTCAGCCCGCTGGCGAGGTTGATCAGGAAGAACGGCACGACCGGCACCAGACGCAGCGTGAACAGGTAGAAGGCCCCGTCCCGCTCGATGCCGGCATCGAGCGCGCGGATGCGCTCGCCGAAACGCGCCTGGATGGCGTCGCGCAGCAGGAAGCGCGCGACCAGCATCGCCAGCGTCGCCCCGGTCGTCGCCGCGATCGCAACCAGCAGCGTGCCGGTGCCGAGCCCGAACAGCGCCCCGGCGGCCAGCGTCAGCACCGTTGCGCCCGGCACCGACAGCGCGGTGACCGCGATGTAGAGGCCGGCGAAGCCCAGCGCCGCCGTCAGCGGCTGCGCGTCGCGCCAGGCGAGCAGTTCGCCGTGGCGCGCCTTGAGCGCCGCAAGGCTCAGCCACTCCCCCGCACCTGACGCGAAGAACCCCGCGATCAGGGCGATGAAGCCAAAGGCGAACAACAGCTTGCGGCGATTCATGCGGGAGGCCTCCGGCGACGGGCGGGCGGTGGACAGGCAGCAGCGCAAGCTTTCCGGCCGCCGCCGGCACCGGATCGGGTCTCGCCCGCTTGCGGGGATGGCCCCCGGCCGGCGCAGATGCGCAAGGCCATACGCAGGCAGCAGCGGTGCGGATGCAGGCGCTGCAGCGCAGCAGGGCCGCCGCGCAGCATAGGCGCCGCACCGCTGCGGTGCCGGCGTGCCAGCCACCGCCACCGGCCCCGACACCGGAGCGCAACCTGCGGCGCGTAGCTTTCGCGTCACGGGCGCCGGGCCGGCACCGGCGCCCGCTCCGCCCGCCCGCATGCACGCCCACAGAGGAGCCCGACCATGGACTTCCGCAGCCGTTACGCCGCTTTCCTCGACGAGCTGGATGCCATCGCCGAAACCCATGACGAACTGTTCGACACCGAGGTGCGCGAGCGCCTGCGCGAGGTCATCGACTACCACTTCGTCTGGGATCAGCCCATCGGCGAGGACTTCCCGCGGGTCTTCGCGATGTTCAGCGACACGGCCGATGCCCTGGTCGCCGCGGCCGTGCGCAGCTTCATCGAGGAAGCCTGCGCCCTCGCCCGCGCCGAAGGCATCAGCACCGCTGCCGCCCGCCATGCGGCCATCGAGGACGACACGCTGCTCGGCGACGAAGGGGGTTTCGGGGATTATCTGGTCGACACGGAACTCACGGACGCTCCGGTGCCGCCGGCGTCCGACGCGCTATACCTGTCGGATGCCCGGCCCTGATCGTCCTTCCCCCGCCGCTTCGCGCGGCCGCTCCGCACGCCGGCCCGGCCGCGCACTGCTGCTGTGCTTCGCGCTCGCCCTCGGCGGCTGTTCCTCGCTGGCCTGGCTGCGCCTGCCGTGGTCGCTGACGCACACCGGCCACGGCCTGCTGGCGTGGTTCGTGCCGCTCGCCGTGCTGTCGGTGCTGCTTGCGCGCGGCCTGCAGCAGTGGCTGCGCGGACCGAAGGTCTCCGCTGCCGGACCGCAGCCGCTGCTGACGACGTATGAGGCAGCCTTCCTCGCCGGCGGCGAGGCGCGGGTCGTCGAGGTCGCCTGCGCGAGCCTCGCGCAGCGCGGCTGGCTGATCACGACCCAGGACTGGCAGGCGCTGAAACCGACGAAAATCTGCGGCACGCCGGAAGACCCGCTCGAACGCGCCGTGCTCGCCGCCATCGCCCGCGACGGCCGCCCGGCGCACCTGCGGCGCGTCGCGGCACTGCGCATCGCTCCGGCCCTGTATCGACGCCTGCACGCGCTCGGCCTGCTGCACGACGCCCGGACACTGCAGCGCCTGCGCCGCTGGCCGGCGCTGCTGACCGGCACCGTGCTGCTGGCCGGCCTCGCCGGCATCGGCTTCGGGCTGCTGCACCAGCAGCCGGTCGTGCCGCTCGTGATCGCCGTCGCCTCGCTGGCGGTGACGACGCTGATCTTCGCCGCCGGCCATCCGCAGCCGCTGACCCGCGCCGGCGAGGCGCTGCTCGCCGCGCTGCGCGAACGCCATGCGCCCGACCCCGGATGGCAGCGCAGCGATCCGGCGCTGCTGCTCTGTCTCGCGCTCTGCGGGGCTGCGGCCGTGCGCGGTCTCGTGCCCGGCGGCGTCGGTCACGTGCTGGCCCCGCCTGCCAGCGACGACGATGCACCGGTCGGGCTCGATGCCGGGCTGGATCCGGGCGGCAGCGGCTGCGACAGCGGGGGTGACGGTGGCTGCGGCAGCGGGTGCAGCGGATGAACCCCGACCCGCACCGGCCCGGCACCGCGGCCAACGATGCCGGACCGCCGGCCCTGAGCACACCCACGGTCGCGGACGCGGATGCGGACTGCGCCGCGGCCCTGCCGCCGGCCTGCCGCGACCCGGCCCTCGCGGCGCTGTACCAGCGGCTGCTCGCCTACGAATTCGACGATCCGCAGGCGGCACTGCCCTTCAGCCGGCGTCTGGCGCGCGACAACGGCTGGACGCATCGCGGCGCGCTGCGGGCGATCGACGAATACCGGCGCTTTGTTTTCCTCGCGCTCGCTGCCGGCCATCCGGTGACACCGTCCGACCAGGTCGATCAGGTCTGGCACCTGCACCTCGTCTACACGCGCATGTACTGGCTGGACTTCTGCCCGCAGGTCCTCGGCCGATCCCTGCACCACGGTCCGACCCGCGGCGGTGCGGCCGAGGGCGGGCGCTACGACGAGCAGTACCGGCGCACGCTGGCAAGCTACGAACGCTGCTTCGGCCACCCGCCGCCGGCGGATCTCTGGCCGGCACCCGAACTGCGCTTCGGGCGCGATCTCGGCTTCGTGCGCGTCAACCGCCATGCCTGCTGGCTGCTGCCGCGCAGCCCCGAGGCCTGGCGCTTCGTGCTGCACCGGCGGCTCGGGCGGCTGTTGCGCAGCCTGCGCCGGACGCTGGCCCGCTTCGGCCTTGCCTCTGAACCCGCACCAGGTCCTGTCCGCGGCCCCGGGAGAAAGTCATGAGCGCATCGTTCCTGCGTCGCCAGCATCCGGATCGTGGCGCCTGCCTCGGCCTGCTGCCGGTGCTGTGGCTCGTCAGCGACAGCGCCGGCGCACTCGACAACCCGCTCGACTACGACGGCAGCCACTTCCTCGGACTCTACGTGCCGCTGATGCTGGCGAGCCTCGTGCTGGCCATGCTGCTGCGCCGCTGGCTGCGTCTGCCCGGTCCCGATCCGCGCCACCAGCCCCGGCTCGATGTCTACGAAACCGCATATCTCGCCGGCGGCGCCGGGCGCACGGTCGATACGGCCCTGGCCGTGATGGCGCTGCGCGGCGAGATCGGCGTCAGCCCCGACGGCCTGCGCCTGCAGGCCTGCGGCCGGCCGCAGCTGCGCGACCCGATCGAACGCAAGGTGTTCGGGGCCCTGACGCTGGAGGGCCGGCCGCCGGGCCTGCACCGCCGTGTCCGCCCCGTGCTTTGCGCCGAACTCGATGCACGGCTGCGCCCGCAGGGACTGCTGCCGACGCCGGTGCAGGCGGCGATGGTCCGGCTGCTGCCGGCCGCCTGCACCGGATCGGTGCTGCTGCTCGGGCTGCTGAAGCTCGCGATCGGTCTGTCACGGCATCGACCGGTCGGCTTCCTCGTCGTCTGCTGCCTCGTGCTCGGCATCGCAACGCTGGTGCTGCTGCTGAAGGCCGTGCCGCGCAGCCGCCACGGCGACGCCGTGCTGAAACAGCTGCGCAGCGGCCTGTCGGCCCGCACCGTCGAATCGCGGCAGGATCCGCGCCTCGCCTTGGTCATGGCACTGTTTGGCGTGGCGGCCGTCGCGCATCTGCTGCCCGAGGACCTCGCCGAACAACTGGCGCCGGCCGGTTCCGGCGGCGGCGATTCGGGCAGTGGATCGGACGGCAGCGACAGCGGCGGCGGGGACAGCGGTGGCGACAGCGGCGGTGGCGGCTGCGGGGGCTGTGGCGGCGGCGGTGGCGACTGAAGCGTGAGCCTGCGGGCTGGCCCCGGGCACAGGCCGGCTGATCCGCCACCGCACACACCGGCATTGCAGCAAGTCCGGCAACCGGCAGCCATGCTTGTCGGGCGCGGCCGGCCCCCGCGCATTCCCCCGCCCCGCCCGACGACGGAGCCCTCGATGCGCGAACCCCGGGAACTGCACTTCGACACGCGTGACGGCAGCGCGCTGTTCTACCGGCACTGGCCGGCCCTCGACGGCCCCGGCGAGCAGGCGCTGCTGCTGCTGCACCGCGGCCACGAGCATTCGGGCCGGCTGCAGCACGTGGTCGATGAGCTCGACCTGCCGGGTTTCGCGGTGTTCGCCTGGGATGCCCGCGGACACGGCCGTTCGCCGGGCCGGCGCGGTCATTGTCCCGGCATCGCCACCGCCACCGGCGATCTCGACACCTTCGTGCGCCACCTCCGCGACCGGCACGGCATCGCGCCCGAGAACCTCGTCGTGATCGCGCAGAGCGTCGGCGCCGTGATCGCCGCGACCTGGGCGCACGACTACGCGCCGCCGGTGCGTGCGCTGGTGCTCGCGGCCCCGGCCTTCAAGGTCAAGCTGTACGTGCCGCTGGCGCGCCCGGCGCTGCGGCTGCGTTACGCGCTCGGCGGCAACTTCGAGGTGCAGTCGTACGTGAAGGCGAAGTTCCTGACCCACGATCCGGCGCGCATCGCCAGCTACGACGCCGATCCGCTGATCACGCGCGCGATCGCCGTCAACATGCTGCTCGGGCTGTACGAGGCCGGCGAGCGCGTGGTCGAGGATGCCGCGGCGATCACGCTGCCGGTGCTCGTGCTGGTCTCGGGCGCCGACTTCGTCGTGCACCGCGCGCCGCAGCGGCGCTTCTTCGAGCGGCTCGGCTCGAAGGTGAAGGCGTATCACGAGCTGCCGGGCTTCTATCACGACACCTTTGGCGAACTGCGCCGCAGCGAGGCGATCGGGCTGGTGCGCGCCTTCGTGCGCAAGTGCTTCGATGCGCCGTTCGAGCGGCCGGACCTGCGCACGGCCGACCGCCACGGCCATACCTTCGACGAATACCGGCGGCTGCAGGCGCCGCTGCCGGAAGGCTCGTGGAAGATTCCGTACTACGCGGCGGTGCGCGCCGGCCTCGCGCTCGGCGCCCGGCTCGCCGAATCGATCCGCATCGGTCACGAGACCGGCTTCGACTCGGGCTCGACGCTCGATGCCGTCTACCGCAACCGCCCGGCCGGCTTCGGCCCGCCCGGACGGCTGATCGACCGGCTGCACCTCGATTCGGCCGGCTGGGCCGGCATCCGCATCCGCAAGCAGCACGTCGAGGCGCTGCTCGCCGATGCCGTGCGCGCGCTGCGCCGCGCGGGCCGCCCGGTGCGCATCGTCGACATCGCCGCCGGCCACGGCCGCTACGTGCTCGATGGCCTCGCGACGCTGCCCGAGCCGCTCGAAGCGGCGGATTCGGTGCTGCTGCGCGACTACAGCCCGATCAACGTCGCCGCCGGCCGGCAGCTGATCGCCGCACGCGGGCTGGCGGCCACGGTGCGCTTCGAGCAGGGCGACGCCTTCGATCGCGACGCGCTCGCGGCGCTGACACCGAAACCCACCGTCGCGATCGTCTCCGGCCTCTACGAGCTGTACCCGGACAACGCGCCGCTGGCAGCGTCGCTGTCGGGCCTCGCCGCGGCGCTCGAAGCCGGCGGCTTCCTGATCTACACCGGCCAGCCCTGGCATCCGCAGCTCGAACTGATCGCGCGCGCGCTGGCGAGCCACCGTGGCGGCGCACCGTGGGTGATGCGCCGGCGCACGCAGGGCGAGCTCGACCAGCTCGTCGCCGCGGCCGGCTTCGACAAGTGCACGCAGCTCATCGACGATGCCGGCATCTTCACGGTGTCGCTGGCCGTGCGGAGGGCGTCATGAGTGCCGCAGGAAGTGCCACCGGAAGTACCGCCGGGGCGCACGAAGCCCGCCCGTGGCCGCGGGCGCTGCTCTGGCTCGCCGGCCTCGGGCCGCTGTTCTTCCTGAGCTACGGCGCCGCCAACTGGCTCGCGAGCCGGCGCGCCGGCGTCGGCAGCCTGGTGTTCGACTGGGAACACGCGATCCCCTTCTGGCCGTGGACGATCCTGCCGTACTGGTCGATCGACCTGCTCTACGCGCTGTCGCTGTTCGTCTGCACGACGCGGCGCGAGCTCGACGCGCACGGCCGGCGGCTGCTGACGGCGCAGCTCGTCGCGGTCAGCGCCTTCGTGCTGGTGCCGCTGCGCTTCACGTTCGAGCGCCCGCCGGTCGACGGCCTGCCCGGGGCGCTGTACGCGCTGCTCGGCAGCTTCGACCTGCCGTACAACCAGGCGCCGTCGCTGCACATCGCGCTGCTGCTGATCCTGTGGGTGCGCTTCGATGCCCACACCGGCCGGCGCTGGCGCTGGCTGCTGCACGTCTGGTTCGCGCTGATCGGCGTGTCGGTGCTGACGACCTGGCAGCATCACTTCATCGACGTGCCGACCGGCATGTGGCTCGGCCTGTTCGCGATCGCGCTGTTCCCGACCGACGGCACGCTGCCGGCGCTGAGCCGCCCCGATGCCCGGCGCATCGCGCTCGCGGCGCGCTACGGCCTCGGGGCCGCGGCCTGTGCCGTGGCCGGCGCCTGGGCCGGCGGGCTCGGCTGGCTGCTGCTGTGGCCGGCCGGGGCGCTGGCGCTGGTGGCACTGATCTATCTCGCCGGCGATCCGCGGCTGTTCCGCAAGGGCCACGACGGGCGCATGAACCCGGCGATGCTGGTGCTGTTCGGGCCGTACCTGTTCGGCGCCTGGCTGAACGCGCGGCTCTGGACGCTGGTGCATCCCGAGCCGTCCGAGATCGCTCCCGGCGTCTGGCTCGGGCGCGTGCCGCGCCGGCGCGAGCGCGAACGCGCCGGTTTCGATGCGCTGCTCGACCTGAGCGCCGAACTGCCGGTCGACCGGCGCGGCGTCGCCAGCCGCGGCGTGCCGATGCTCGACCTGCTGCCGCCGGAGCCGGCGCAGATCGAGGCCGCCGTGCAGGCGCTCGAAGGCCTGCACGGCGGCCGGCACGCGACGCTGGTCTGCTGCGCGCTCGGCTATTCGCGCAGCGCCCTGGTCAGCGCTGCGTGGCTGTTCGCGAGCGGCCGCGCCGACAGCCTCGCGGCTGCCGTCGGGCAGGTGCGCAAGTCCCGCCCGCGCGTGGTACTGAAACCCGCGCATCTGGCGAGGCTGAACGAATGGGCGGGCACCCGGGGGCTGCCGACATGAGCGACATGAGCGACATCGATCCCGACCCGGCAATGGCCGTGGCCGTCACCGCCGCGCTGCTCGATGCCGGCCGGGTCGCTGCCGCCATCGGCCACGGCAGCGCGCTGCTCGCCGGTGCCGCGCTGCTCGCCACGCTGCCGGCCAGCGGCACGACGCGGCTCTGCTGCGGACTGGCGCTGGCGCTGTGGCCGGTGAGCGGCTGGCTGGCGCTGCGCGTCGCGCTCGATGCGCGGCTGTTCGCCACGCTCGATGCCGACGAGGCGAGCTTCACGCGCTTCGATGCCTGCCTGCCGGCACTCGGCCTGTATCCGTCGCAGCCCGGCCCGCGACCGCTGCCGCTGCGCTGTCGCGGCGCGCTGCGGCTGTGGCGCAGCCTGCTGGCGGTGGCCGGCGTGCAGTTCGCGCTGGTGCTGGTGGCAGCCCTCGCGCGGCACTGAAAGCCGGCCGGCCGGCCGCGCTCAGCCGGCGTACTGCGCGCGGATCGCCTTCTTGTCGAGCTTGCCGACGCTGGTCTTCGGAATCGCCTCGACCTGTTCGATGCGCTCGGGCAGCGCGTACTTCGGGATCAGCCCTTCGGCGACGAAACCGGCCAGATGCGCGCGGATCATCGCGGGGTCCAGGCTGGCCCCGCCGCGCAGCACGACCAGCGCCAGCGGCCGTTCGTCCCAGCGCGGATCGGGGATGCCGACCACCGCGCATTCGGCGACCTCGTGCAGGCGCAGGATCAGGTCTTCGAGCATCAGCGTCGACACCCACTCGCCGCCGGTCTTGATGACATCCTTGAGGCGATCGGTGATCTTCAGGTAGCCATCGGCGTCGATCGTGCCGATGTCGCCGGTGTGCAGCCAGCCGCCGCGCCAGAGCGCCGCGCCGGCCTCGGGATTGTGCAGATAGCCCTCGGTCAGCCACGGCGCGCGGGCGATCACCTCGCCCTGCGCGATGCCGTCGTGCGCCACGTCGTTCATCTCGTCATCGACGATGCGCAGCTGCACCAGCGGCGCGGCGCGCCCGGCCTTGCAGCGGATGCGCACCTGCTCGGCGAAGGGCCGGCGCAGGACCTCGGGCGTCAGCTGCGCAACGCAGAGGATCGGACAGGTCTCGGACATGCCGTAGCCGCCGAACACGTCGATGCCGCGCTCCAGCGCCGCGATCGCCAGTGACTCCGGCAGCGCCGAACCGCCGATCAGCACCTTCCAGCCGTCGAGATCCATCTCGCGGCCGTCCGGGCAGTTCAGCAGCATCTGCAGGATGGCCGGCACGCAGTGCGAGAAGCTCACGCCCTCGCGCACGATCAGCCTGAGCAGCTTCGCCGGCTCGTAACGGCCCGGATACACCTGCTTCAGCCCCATCGACAGCGCCACCAGCGGCATGCCCCAGGCGTGCACGTGGAACATCGGCGTGATCGGCATGTAGACATCGTCGGCGCCGATGTGGCCCTGCCCGGTGCCGGAAAGCGTCGAGCGCACGCCGAGCGTGTGCAGCACCAGCTGGCGGTGGCTGAAGAACACGCCCTTCGGCAGGCCGGTGGTGCCGGTCGTGTAGAAGGTCGTCGCGCGCGCATCCTCGGCCACCTCCGGGAAGGCAAAGTCCCCGGTCGCCGCCGCCAGCAGCGCCTCGTACTCGCCGGCAAACGGCAGGCCGCCCAGGGCCTCGCCCCCGGCGTGATCGCAGAGCAGCACGAAGCGGCGCACGTGCGCCAGCCGCGGGCGGATCGCATCGAGCAGCGGCAGGAAGTCCTCATGCACGAGGATCACGTCGTCCGCGGCATGCTCGATCGTCCACGCGATCTGCTCGGGCGACAGGCGCACGTTCACCGTGTGCAGCACCGCCCCGAGCATCGGCACCGCGAGGAAGGCTTCGAGGTAGCGGTGCGAATCCCAGTCGAGCACCGCGACCGTCTCGCCGGCGCGCACGCCGAGGGCATCGAGCACGGCAGCGAGCCGGTGCACGCGCCGGCCGAACTCGGCATACGTGAAGCGCCGCTCGCCGTGCACGATGAGCTGCTGCGGGAACTGGCGCGAGGCGTTGCAGAGCAGCTGGCCGAGATTCAGGCGCGTCGCCGCCTGGGCGGCCGGCACGCGACCGGGATCGGAAATGGACATGGTGTGGAGACTCCCCTGCTCATGACGGCCGGTCTGCTGCCGGTCCTTTGACCCCGAGTCTGGCCTGCGCGCTGCGCACTGTCAGCCATCCAGCCCCCGGGGAATGTCCACAATGTCGCATGCCGCAACGGCTTCCGGTTTTCCGCGTGCGCCGATTCCGTTTAGACTGCCGCGATTTTTCCGGACAAGCGGCCACAGAGCCGCAGCCGGAGCGAGGCGCAGCACGAACCGCGCTTCACATCGCTTCATGGATCGGGGTTTTCCAGACCCGCTGCCCGCCGGCAGCTCATCACGCAACGAGGGGGTTTAAACCGTGTTAGATGCCTATCGCAAACACGCCGAGGAACGCGCTGCCCAGGGCATTCCGGCCCTGCCGCTGTCCGCCCAGCAGACCGCGGACCTGGTCGAACTCCTGAAGAATCCGCCCGCAGGCGAAGAAGCCTTCCTGCTCGACCTGCTGACCCACCGCGTGCCGGCCGGCGTCGACCAGGCCGCCTACGTCAAGGCCGCCTTCCTCGCCGCCGTCGCCAAGGGCGAGGCGAGCTCGCCGCTGCTCAACCGCGTGCGCGCCACCGAGCTGCTGGGCACCATGCTCGGCGGCTACAACATCCAGCCGCTGATCGACCTGCTCGACGACGCCGAATGCGCCGCCGCCGCCGGCAAGGCGCTGTCGCACACGCTGCTGATGTTCGACTACAAGAACGCCGTCAAGGACAAGGCCGATGCCGGCAACGCCACCGCCGCGGCCGTGCTGAAGTCCTGGGCCGACGCCGAGTGGTTCACGAGCCGCCCGAAGGTCCCGGAGAGCGTCACCGTCACCGTATTCAAGGTCACCGGCGAAACCAACACCGATGACCTGTCCCCGGCTCCCGATGCCTGGTCGCGTCCGGACATCCCGCTGCACGCGCTGGCGATGCTGAAGAACCCGCGTCCGGGCATCGAAGCCGATCAGCCCGGCTCGGTCGGTCCGATCAAGCAGCTCGCCGCGCTGCAGGCCAAGGGCAACCCGATCGCCTACGTCGGCGACGTGGTCGGCACCGGCTCCAGCCGCAAGTCCGCGACCAACTCCGTGCTGTGGTGGACCGGCGAGGACATCCCCTACGTCCCGAACAAGCGCTTCGGCGGCTACTGCTTCGGCAGCAAGATCGCCCCGATCTTCTTCAACACCATGGAAGACGCCGGCGCGCTGCCGGTCGAAGTCGACGTGTCGAAGATGGACATGGGCGACGTCGTCGAGCTGCGCCCCTACGACGGCAAGGCGCTGAAGAACGGCGAAGTCATCGCCGAGTTCAGCTTCAAGTCCGACGTGCTGCTCGATGAAGTCCAGGCCGGCGGCCGCATCAACCTGATCATCGGCCGCGGCCTGACCGACTGGGCGCGCGAGCAGCTCGGCCTCGGCGCCTCGCCGGTGTTCCGTCGTCCGGCCGCGCAGGTCGAATCGAGCCAGGGCTTCTCGCTCGCGCAGAAGATGGTCGGCAAGGCCTGCGGCGTCACCGGCATCCGTCCGGGCACCTACTGCGAACCGAAGATGACCACGGTCGGCTCGCAGGACACCACCGGCCCGATGACCCGCGACGAGCTGAAGGACCTCGCCTGCCTCGGCTTCTCGGCCGACATGGTGATGCAGTCGTTCTGCCACACCGCCGCCTATCCGAAGCCGGTCGACGTGCAGACGCACCACACGCTGCCGGACTTCATCTCCAGCCGCGGCGGTGTCGCGCTGCGCCCGGGCGACGGCGTCATCCACTCGTGGCTGAACCGCCTGCTGCTGCCGGATACCGTCGGCACCGGCGGCGACTCGCACACGCGCTTCCCGATCGGCATCAGCTTCCCGGCCGGCTCGGGCCTGGTCGCCTTCGCCGCCGCCACCGGCTCGATGCCGCTCGACATGCCGGAATCGGTGCTCGTGCGCTTCAAGGGCACGATGCAGCCCGGCATCACGCTGCGTGATCTCGTCAACGCGATCCCGCTGTACGCGATCAAGGCGGGGCTGCTGACCGTCGCCAAGCAGGGCAAGAAGAACATCTTCTCGGGCCGCATCCTCGAGATCGAAGGTCTGCCGGATCTCAAGGTCGAGCAGGCCTTCGAGCTTTCCGATGCCTCGGCCGAGCGTTCCGCCGCCGGCTGCGCGATTGCCCTGAACAAGGAGCCGATCGCCGAATACCTGAACTCGAACATCACGCTGATGAAGTGGATGATCGCGAACGGCTATTCGGATGCGAAGACGCTGGAGCGCCGCATCAAGGGCATGGAAGCGTGGCTCGCCGCGCCCGAACTGATGAAGGCCGATGCCGACGCCGAATACGCGGCCGTCATCGACATCGACCTCGCCGACATCAAGGAACCGATCCTCGCCTGCCCGAACGACCCGGACGACGTGAAGCTGCTGTCCGAAGTCGCCGGCGACAAGATCGACGAAGTCTTCATCGGCTCGTGCATGACCAACATCGGTCACTTCCGCGCCGCCGGCAAGCTGCTCGAAGGCAAGTCCGACATCCCGGTGCGCCTGTGGATCGCCCCGCCGACCAAGATGGACGCGATGATCCTCAGCGAGGAAGGCTATTACGGCATCCTCGGCCGCAGCGGCGCGCGCATGGAAATGCCGGGCTGCTCGCTGTGCATGGGCAACCAGGCGCAGATCCGCAAGGGCTCGACCGCCATCTCGACCTCGACCCGCAACTTCCCGAACCGCCTCGGCATCGACACCCGCGTCTATCTCGGCTCGGCCGAACTGGCGTCGATCTGCGCGATGCTCGGCAAGATCCCGACGGTCGACGAGTACATGGCCAACATCGGCGTCATCAACGCCAAGGCCGGCGAAATCTACCGCTACATGAACTTCGA
>NZ_DAOLKE010000065.1:0-1367 GCF_035331805.1 Plasticicumulans sp.
CCGATCAGCCGCGTGCGCGTGCCCTCGCCGCGCAGGCGGTGGTAGGCGATCGCGATCTTCAGCGCCGTGTCGACCGACTCGGAGCCGGAGTTCGTGAAGAACACCTGGCCCATCTTCCCTTGCGTCAGCGCCGTCAGCCGGCCGGCCAGCTCGAAGGCCGCCGGGTGGCCCATCTGGAACGGCGGCGCGTAGTCCATCTCGGCGACCTGGCGCTGCACGGCCTCGACGATGCGCCGGCGGCCGTGGCCGGCGTTGACGCACCACAGTCCGGCGACCGCGTCGAGCACGCGCCGGCCGTCGTGGCTGGTGTAATGCATGCCTTCGGCGGCGACGAGCAGGCGCGGATCGGCCTTGAACTGGCGGTTGGCCGTGAACGGCATCCACAGCGCTTCGAGATCGGCCGCAGCCGGAATCGGGGTGGTCATCGGCAGGGGCTCCCGCGGTCAGAGGCAGATCGCCAGAACCTATGCCCGTCGAGGAAAATGCACAAGCCCGGGGCAGGCTTACCAAACGTACAGCTGCCATGCCGGGTGCGCTGCGATCAGCCCGCGCCTGATCGTTCAAAATTTTCAACATCCGAGCCGGACACCGGCGCGGCGCGACTGTGCCGGCCGATGCACGCGCTGTACCGCATCAGGGACAGACCGGCGTCCGGAGGCCGCCGGAGGCGGCCGGCCCGGCCTGTCGGCGCGCGTGTGCGGCTGGCGCCGATCTTGCTGAAAGCCCGGTTTCCCCCGCAGCCCGTTTACCGGTCCGAACCATGCCCGTCAGCCCGCCCCCGCCGATCCGCGTCCTGCTCGTCGATGACCACGCCGTCGTGCGCGCCGGCTTCCGGCGCCTGCTCGAAGGCTGCGGCGTGCGCGTCAGCGCCGAGGCCGACACCGGCGAGGCCGGCTATCGCGCCTACGTCGATGCGCCCTGCGATGTCGTCATCCTCGATCTGGCGCTGCCCGGGCGCGGCGGCCTCGAAACCCTGCGCCGGCTGCGTGCACGCGATGCCGGCGCGCGCGTGCTGGTGTTCACGATGCACGACGAACCGGCCTTCGCCGAACAGGCACTCGCCGCCGGCGCGCTCGGCTACGTGACCAAGTCATCGAGCCCCGAGGTGTTGCTCGATGCCGTGACCCGCGTCGCGCGCGGCGAACGCTGCCTGTCGCCGGACATCGCCGAGCGGCTGGCGCTGGCGCCGTCCGGCGGCCCGCAGGCGGTGATCGAGGCGCTGTCGCCGCGCGAGTTCGAGATCTTCCGCCAGCTCGCCGCCGGGCATTCGGCCGCCGAGATCGGCGAGCGGCTGGCGCTGTCGGCCAAGACCGTCGCCAACTACGGCAGCCAGATCCGCGCCCGGCTCGGCGTCGGCAGCCGCGCCG
>NZ_DAOLKE010000065.1:1467-14341 GCF_035331805.1 Plasticicumulans sp.
GTCGCCAACTACGGCAGCCAGATCCGCGCCCGGCTCGGCGTCGGCAGCCGCGCCGGACTCGCGCGCCTCGCGATCCGGCTCGGGCTGATCGAGGCCTGAAACCGTTCCCGGCCCGCAGGCTGCGGCGTGTTCGCCCTGCCCTCGCGGGCGGAACCGGCCATCTTTAGAAAGAGGAATCCCCGTGTCCGTGCCCGTATCCGGGCGGCCGGCGCCGCCCCGCCCCGGCGCCAGCCTGCGCACGCGACTGCTGCGCGGCCTGCTGGCGCTCAGCCTCGTCGCATTCGCGCTGGCGGTGACGCTCGCCGTCGCCAACACCCGTCACAACGTGCGTGCCGAACTCGCCTCCAGCGCGGCACTGGCGCTCGATCTGGTCGATGGCCTGCTCGGGCCGGTGCCGGCGCTGCCGGGCGATGCCGCGCGCCGCGCCGAATGGCTCGATCAACTGCGCGAACTCGGCCGCCACCGGCATCTGCGCCTGGACCTGCTCGCGCCCGGCGACAGCCCGCGCTGGCCGGCACCGGCCGAGGCGGCGGCGCCGGCCTGGTTCGCGGCGCTGGTGGCCTCGGAGCCGATCCAGTTCGAGCGCGAACGGCGCGATGCCGACGGCACGCCGCTGCGCCTGCTGGTGCGCGCCGATCCGGCCGACGAGCTGGCCGAGGCCTGGACCGACTTCAGCGACTTCCTCGCGCTGCTCGCCGGCTTCGCGCTGCTCGCCGGCCTGCTGGTCTGGCGCCTGCTCGGCGCGGCGCTCGCACCGGTGCGCGTGATCCTCGGCGGCCTCGATGCGCTCGCGCACGGCGACTACGACGGCCGGCTCGCATCAAGTGGCGTGCCGGAGCTCGACCGCATCGCCGCGACCGTCGACCGTCTGGCCGCAACACTCGCCGCCGGCCGTGCCGAGAACCGCCGCCTCGCCGGCCACGCGCTGACCGTGCGCGAGGACGAACGCCGGCTGCTCGCGCGCGAGCTGCACGACGAGCTCGGCCAGTCGCTGAGCGCGATCCAGGCCGACGCGACGCTGATCGCCCACACCGCCACCGACCCGCGCCACATCGAGAGCGCACGCGCGATCGGCGCGACCACGGCGGACATCCTCGGCTCGGTGCGCGAACTGATCCGCCGCCTGCATCCGGCCGTGCTCGACGTGCTCGGCCTGCGCGCGGCCCTCGGACAGCTGCTCGCCGACTGGGCGGTGCGGCACGCGCCGGTCACGACGCGCTTTGACTGGGACCCTGCCCTGCCCGAACGTCCGGCCTGCGGCATCCACGCCTACCGCATCGTGCAGGAGGGCCTGACCAACGTCGCCCGCCACGCCGAGGCCGGCCACGTCGAACTGCGACTGTGGCGCGAGGCCGACGCCCTGCGCCTCGAACTCGCCGACGACGGCCGCGGCTGCGATCCGGCGGCGGCGACCGACGGCTTCGGCCTGCACGGCATCCGCGAGCGCGCACAGTCCTTCGGCGGCCACGCGACGATCGAATCGGCCACAGGCCAGGGCTTGCGCATCCACGTGCGGCTGCCGCTCGACGGCTGAACCGGTCCGCGGACCGGACAGGCGCCGCTTCCGCCCGGCCGTCCCCGACGCCGCCGCATCAGCCCGATGCCCGCCCGCAACCGGCTGCCGGCGCCGTCCACACCGCGCCGCTCCGGTCCCCGCCGCCCCATGGCACGGTGCGCACCCGATCACAGCCCGCACCGGAGTCCGCCCCGCATGCCGTGCCCGCCCCTGCCCCGTACCCCGTACCGCACCCGCCGCGGCCCGGCGCGAATCCGGCACGCCCCCGATGAACCCGCAGCGCAGACCGCACGGGTGCAGCGCGGCAACCGCATCGGCTTACTGCATCGGCAGCGACATGCCGGTGATGCGCTTGAACAGGCTGACGGCGTAGGAATCGGTCATGCCGGAGATGAAGTCGATGATCTTCAGCGTGCGCAGGTAGGCATCGGCCACCGGCTCATGCCCGGGGCCGACGAACTGCTCGGGCAGCAGGTGCATCAGCATGCGGTTCAGTGCCGTTGCCCGCACGCCGCGCTCGGCGACATCGGTGACGGCACCGGCGAAGGCCGCGAGCAGGCCGCCAAGCACCTCGAAGCCGGCGACCTGCACCTCGACGACCGGCTGGCCGATGTAGACACGCCGGCGCGCGAGTTCCTTCATCTCCAGCATCGGCGCGCGGCTCGGCACTTCATCGAGCAGTTCGAGCCCGTAGCGACCGGCGAGGATCTCGGCCTCGCAGTCGAGGAACAGCGTCACGACCTCATCGATCAGCCTGCCGATCGCCTTGGCGCGCAGGTACTCGATGCGCTCCTTCGGCCGGGTCAGCTGCTTCAGGCGCGGCGAATCGGCCGCAAGCCCCACGAGCGGCAGCAGCAGGTCCAGCACCTCGCCGTGTTCGAGCTGGCGCAGGCGCACGGCGTCCTCGAGATCGACGATGCGGTAGCAGATGTCATCGGCCGCTTCGAGCAGGAAAGCCAGCGGATGGCGCCGCCAGGCGCCGGGAAGCACCGGATCGAGCCCGAGCCCGGTCGCAACCTCGTCGAACAGCGCCGCATCGGCCTGGAAGTAGTTGAACTTCTTGAAGGCGATGCCGCCGACTGCCGGATCGGCGTCGAGCAGCGAACCGCGCGGATACTTCGTGAAGCTGCCGAGGGTCGCCAGCGTCAGCTGCATGCCGCCGAAGTTGTCCGGGCTCTGCAGGCGCGCGACGACGCGAAAGCCCTGGGCGTTGCCCTCGAAGCGCAGCAAGTCCTGCTGCTCGGCCGGCTGCATGCGCCCGATCAGCGAACGCCCGAGCGTCGTTTCCTCGAAGAACTGGCGGATGCCGTCCTCGCCGGCATGGCCGAACGGCGGATTGCCGAGATCGTGCGCGAGCGCGGCCGCCGCGACGATCGCCCCGAAATCGGCCGGCACGACCTGCGTCAGCCCGTGGCGCGCGATCACGACCTCGCCGACCCGGTTGCCGAGCGAGCGCGCGACGCTGGACACCTCCAGCGAATGCGTCAGGCGCGTGCGCACGTAATCGTTCGACGACAGCGGAAAGACCTGCGTCTTGTCCTGCATGCGCCGGAACGCCGAGGCAAACACGATGCGGTCGAAGTCGCGCTGGAAGTCGGTGCGCTGCGTGTCCTCGGCAGAGGATCGGTGGCGGATGCCGAGGCGGCGGCGACTGAGGAGCTGGTTCCAGTCCATCGACGGGAACTCCGGGTGACGGCGGGGGCCGGCAGCGTAGCGCGCCCGGGCGTTGCGTGCCGCCGTCACTGCGTCCGGCGGCCCGTGCGGCAGGCCACGTGACCGTCAGGGCGGTCGCTCAGACCTTTTCCGGCAGATACGACAGCCAGTCGCGGCTGCCGTCGCCGTAGACGATGAAGTAGGGATTCAGCAGCGAATCCTTGGTGTTGTACGGGAGCGCCTCGCCATCCAGCCCGACCACATGGCCGCCAGCTTCCTCGACCACGCACTGCGCCGCCGCCGTGTCCCATTCGGAAGTCAGGCCCAGGCGCGGATAGACATCGGCACGGCCTTCGGCGACACGGCAGAACTTCAGCGAACTGCCACAGGCGACGAAGGCATGATCCCCGAGACGGTTGATGAAGCCATCCATCGCATCGCTGCCGTGCGAGCGGCTGCCGACGACCCGCACTTCCGGCTTGCAGGGAATCTGCACGTGGATGCGCTCGGGCGCGGCACCAGCCCTGGCATGCCAGGAGCCGTGACCGAGCGCGGCAAAGTACACCTCATTGCCGACCGGCACATGCACGACGCCGAGCACCGGCCGGTGACCGTCGATCAGCGCGATGTTGACCGTGAACTCACCGTTGCGCTTGATGAACTCCTTGGTGCCATCGAGCGGGTCGACCAGCCAGTAGCGCGACCACGCGGCCCGCTGCTCGAACGGCAGCGCCCTGGATTCTTCGGACAGCACCGGGATGTCCGGCGTCAGCGCCGTCAGCCCGGCGACGATGCATTCGTGCGCGGCGCGATCGGCCGCGGTCAGCGGGCTGTCGTCGCCCTTGGTTTCGACATCGAAATTCGTATCGTAGATTTCGAGGATGCGGGCAGCGGCTTCGGCGGCGATGGTGCGCACGGGCGTCAGCCACTGGGCGAAGTCTTGGGACATGAAGGGATTCCTCGACAGGGACGAAATCTGGCGCGCGCACCATCGTGCTGCGGAAACACGGCAAAGCTTACTGCACTGCAGCATGAAACCACAGCCACACAAAAACCGATGCCCGGCGTGAAGATGCAAACGACTGACACGAAGACGGGCGTCGCCCTTGCGGGTGACGCCCGTCTTCGTGGATCACGCGAATCCGCGGACCGCCGCGATCAGGACAGCTTTTCCTTGATGCGCGCCGCCTTGCCTTCGAGCCCGCGCAGGTAGTAGAGCTTGGCGCGACGCACGTCGCCGCGGCGCTTGACGCTGATGTCGGCGATGCTCGGGCTGTAGGTCTGGAACACGCGCTCGACGCCTTCGCCGTGCGAGATCTTGCGCACGGTGAACGCCGAGTTCAGGCCGCGGTTGCGGCGGGCGATGCAGACGCCCTCGAAGGCCTGCAGACGCTCGCGGTTGCCTTCCTTGACCTTGACCTGCACGACGACGGTGTCGCCGGGGCCGAAGTCCGGGATGGTCTTGCCGGCGATCTGTTCCTGGTTCAGCTGATCGATGATGTTGCTCATGAAGGTCACTCCCCTACGGTTCCGCCGGGTCCGGAGCCGCAGCGCCGACACCCTGTGATGCCGGATCCACGGCGCCCGGCGCCGCGGATCCACGTTCTTCGTGCTGCCGGATGAAGGCATCCAGCAGCGCCTGGTCCTGCCTGTCGAGACGCCGTCCGGCCAGCAGGTCCCGCCGGCGCAGCCAGGTACGTCCGAGCGCCTGCTGCCGGCGCCAGCGCGCGATCGCGGCGTGATCGCCCGAGCGCAGCACCGCCGGCACCTGCAACCCGGCGATTTCCTCGGGCCGCGTGTAATGCGGACAGTCGAGCAGGCCGTCCGCGAACGAATCCTGCTCGTGCGAGGCAGCATTGCCGAGCACGCCCGGCGCCAGCCGCGCCAGCGCGTCGATCAGCACCGCCGCCGCCAGCTCGCCGCCGGACAGCACGTAGTCGCCGATCGACCATTCCTCGTCGATCTCGGTCGCGATCAGGCGCTCGTCGATGCCTTCGTAGCGTCCGCACACCAGCAGCAGCCGCGGCAGCGCGGCGAGTTCGCGCACGCCGGCCTGGTCCAGCCGCCGGCCCTGCGGACTCAGGTAGATCGTCCGCGGCCGCCCGGGACTCGCCGCCCGCGCCGCCGTGATCGCATCGCGCAGCGGCTGCACCTTCATCAGCATGCCCGGCCCGCCGCCGTACGGCCGGTCGTCGACCGTGTGGTGGCGGTCGTGCGTCCAGTCGCGCGGATTCCAGGTCGCGACCTCGAACAGCCCGCGCCCGGCCCCGCGCCCGGTCACGCCGCAGGCGAGCAGCGCCGCGATGAACTCCGGAAACAGCGTGACGACGTCGATGCGCACGGATGATCAGCGGCTTGTTCCGGATCAGAAATCCGGATCCCAGTCCACGCGCATCCGGCCGGCTTCGAGATCGATGTCCTGAATCACCGACCCGCGCAGGAACGGAATCAGGCGCTCACGCTCGCCGCGCACGACGATCACGTCGTTCGAGCCGGTCTCGAACAGGTGATCGACGTGGCCGAGTTCGATGCCATCCAGCGTCTCGACGCGCAGGCCGACCAGATCGGTCCAGTAATACTCGCCCGGAGCCGGGGCCGGCAGCTGTTCGCGACGGATCGCGATCTCGCAGCCGATCAGTGCCGCAGCGGCATCGCGATCCTCGACGCCGTCGAACTGCATGACGATGCCCTTGCCCTGCTCGCGACCGAGCACCGGCACGACCTCGCGCCACTGGCCATCACGACCGAGAAACAGCGGCCGGTAACGGCAGATCGCGGCGCGCGGCTGCGTGTCGGACCAGATCTTCAGCCCGCCGCGCACGCCCCAGAGACCGGCGACGCGCCCGAGCACGACCCAGCTGTCGGCAGCAGCGATGCTCACGGATGCAGCGCCCGGCGTGCGGATCAGGCCGCAGCCGCCTGCGCCTTGTCGAATTCCTTCAGCAGCGCGGCGACGCGCTCGGACACCTGCGCGCCGTTGCCCTGCCAGTACTGCACGCGCCCGGCGTCGAGGTTCAGGCGCACTTCGCCACCACGGGCGATCGGATTGAAGAAACCGAGGCGCTCGATGTAGCGACCGTCGCGGCGGTTGCGGCTGTCGGTGACGACGACGTGGTAGAACGGGCGCTTCTTCGCGCCGCCGCGCGCCAGTCGGATGGTGACCATAGCGATCCTCTTGCGATCCAGTTTGTACCGGGTGTGCCGGTGTGAGCCGTGTCTGTCCCGGGGACGAAAAGACCGCGCCCGCAGGCGCGGTCCCGGAGAAAACCGCGGATTGTACGCGAAAACGCCGATGGCTCAAGGGTCGGCGCATCGCCTCATCTGAACGCTCACTTGAACGGCGGCAGGCCGCCGGGACCGCCGAGGCCCCCGAGTCCACCCATCGGCAGCTTGCCCTTCATCGCCCGCATCAGCTTCATCATGCCGCCGCCGGACATCTTCTTCATCATCCGGCGCATTTCCTCGAACTGCTTGAGCAGGCGGTTGATTTCCTGCACCTGCACGCCGGCGCCGGCGGCGATGCGGCGCTTGCGCGAGCCCTTGATCAGGTCCGGAAAGCGCCGCTCCTGCGGCGTCATCGAGTTGACGATGCCGATCAGCCGGCGCACCTGCTTGTCGTTGGCCTGCTTCTTCAGATCGTCCGGCACCTTGTCCATGCCCGGCAGCTTGTCGAGCAGCCCGGCCATGCCGCCCATCGCCAGCATCTGTTCCATCTGCTCGCGGAAGTCCTCGAAGTCGAAGCTCTTGCCGGACTTGACCTTCTCGGCGAGCTTCAGCGCCTTTTCCTTGTCGACCTTGCGCTCGACCTCCTCGACCAGGCTGAGCACGTCGCCCATGCCGAGGATGCGCGAGGCGACGCGATCCGGATGGAAGGGTTCGAGCGCGGCGGTTTTCTCGCCGACACCGAGGAACTTGATCGGCTTGCCGGTCAGGTAGCGGATCGACAGCGCCGCACCGCCGCGCGCGTCACCGTCGGTCTTGGTCAGCACGACGCCGGTCAGCGGCAGCGCCTCGTGGAAGGCCTTCGCGGTGTTGGCGGCGTCCTGACCGGTCATCGCATCGACGACGAACAGCGTCTCGACCGGCGTCACCGCCGCGTGCAGCGCCTGGATTTCCTCCATCATCGCCGCGTCGACATGCAGGCGACCGGCGGTATCGACGATCAGCACATCGAAGAACTGCCGTTTCGCGTACGCAAGGGCCGCCTGCGCGATCGCCACCGGCTGCTGGCCGCCCTCGCTCGCAAACCACTCGACCTGGACTTCCTTCGCGAGCGTGGCCAGCTGCTGGATCGCCGCCGGCCGGTAGACGTCGCAGCTGACCACCAGCACCTTCTTCTTTTCGCGCTCGCGCAGGAAGCGCGCGAGCTTGGCGGTGCTGGTCGTCTTGCCCGAGCCCTGCAGGCCGGCCATCAGCACCACGGCCGGCGGCTGCGCGCGCAGGTCGAGCGCCTCGTTGGCCTCGCCCATCAGCCGCACGAGTTCCTCGTTGACGATCTTGACCAGCACCTGCCCGGGCGACAGCGCGGTCATGACCTCCTGGCCGACCGCGCGCACGCGCACCTGTTCGATGAAGCTGCGCACCACCGGCAGCGCCACGTCGGCTTCGAGCAGCGCCATGCGCACCTCGCGCAGCGCGTCGCGGATGTTGTCCTCGGTCAGACGCGCCTGACCGCGCAGGTGCTTGACGGTGCGCAGCAGGCGCTCGGAAAGGTTCTCGAACATGGCGTCGGACTCGGGCTCGCGGCAGCGGGCAGAAAAGGGCGGCAGTATAGGGGACGGACCGCGCCGGGTCAGGCACGCGCGCCAGTGTGCGATCATGCGGCGGTTCTGCTCACCTGCCCGTGACGCCCGCATGACCAGCATCCTGACCGGCGCCCTCGCCGCCCTGCTCTACCTCGCCACCGGCACGCTGCTCGGCGTGCGGCTGGCGCGCGTCAACCAGCCGCACCAGCCGGCGCGCGCACCGGCGCTGGCGCTCGGTCTGGTCGCGATCGTGCTGCACGCCTTCGTGCTCGGCCAGACCGTCGTGCAGCCCGAAGGCATGAACCTCGGCTTCTTCAACGCGCTGTCGTTCACCGGCTGGCTGATCGCGCTGCTGCTGCTCGCAAGTTCGCTGGCGCGCCCGGTCGAGAACCTCGGCATCGTGCTGCTGCCGTTCACGGCGACCACCGTCGTGCTGGGGCTGGCGTTTCCGTCGACGCGACTCGTCACCGAGGCCGCGCAGTGGCGCCTGGAGCTGCACATCCTGATCTCGATCACCGCCTACGCGCTGCTCGCGCTCGCCGCCGTGCAGTCGCTGCTGCTCGCGGTGCAGGAACGGCGCCTGCGCACGCGCCGTCTGGGCGGCATCTCGCGCGGACTGCCGCCGCTGGTGACGATGGAGTCGCTGCTGTTCCAGATGATCGGTGCCGGTTTCGGGGCGCTGACGCTGTCGCTGCTGTCGGGGTTCTTCTTTCTCGACAACCTCTTCGCGCAGCACCTCGTGCACAAGACCGTGCTGTCGATCGCGGCCTGGCTGGTGTTCGCCACGCTGCTGTGGGGCCGCCGCCGGTACGGCTGGCGCGGACGCACCGCGATCCGCTGGACGCTGAGCGGCTTTGCGGTGCTGGTGCTCGCGTACTTCGGCAGCAAGCTGGTGCTCGAACTGGTGCTCAGGCGCTGATCGCCGCTCAGGTGCCGGTGGCCTGCACCGGAGCGCCCTGCCCCCCCTCGCTGCCGGAGGCCCGGTATTCCGGCACCAGCACGTGCATCGCCGCCAGCACCTCGGCATCCCTGCGATCCCTGCAGTCGGCCCGCAGGGCTTCCAGTGCCCGGTTGAACGCCCCCCAGTCCAGTGTCCGGCGCTGCGCGAGCAGCAGCTTCGGGTAGACGGTCGGCTGCAGTTGCTCGCGTTCGTGGAACAGCTCCTCATAGAGCTTCTCGCCCGGGCGCAGGCCGGTGAACTCGATGCGGATGTCCTGATGCGGGCGCTTGCCCGAGAGCTGGATCATCTGCTCGGCCAGCGTCGCGATGCGGATCGGTGCGCCCATGTCGAGCACGAAGATCTCGCCGCCGTGCCCGACCGCCGCCGCCTGCAGGATCAGCTGCGCGGCCTCGGGAATGGTCATGAAGTAGCGCTCGATCTCGGGATGCGTGACCGTCACCGGCCCGCCGCGCGCGATCTGCTCGCGAAACAGCGGCACGACGCTGCCGGCCGAGCCGAGCACGTTGCCGAAGCGCACGGTGATGAAGTGCGTGTGGCTGCGGGCGGCGAGGTTCTGGCAGTACATCTCGGCCAGCCGCTTGCTCGCCCCCATGACGTTGGTCGGATTGACCGCCTTGTCGGTCGAGATCAGCACGAAGGCGTCGGCGCCATGGCAATCGGCGGCCTGCGCCAGCGTCATCGTGCCGAACACGTTGTTGCCGATCGCCGTCGAAGGCTGGTCTTCGAGCAGCGGCACGTGCTTGTAGGCGGCGGCATGGAACACCAGCTCGGGCCGGTGCGTGGCGAACACCTGCCCGACGCCGACGGCATCCGTGACATCGAGCAGGAACACCTGCAGCGAAACTTCGGGCCAGTCGCGGCGCAGTTCGAGTTCGATGCGGTACAGGTTGAACTCGCCGGCATCGACGATCAGCAGCCGCGCCGGCCCGAGCCGGGCGATCTGACGGCAGAGCTCGGAGCCGATCGAGCCGCCGCCGCCACTGACCAGCACCGTGCGCCCGGCCACGCAGCGTCCGATCGTCTCCCAGTCGAGCGTGACCTCCTCGCGCCCGAGCAGGTCTTCGAGCGAGACCTCGCGCAGCTCGCGAATCTGCGCCCGCCCGCTCAGCAGCTCATCGAGCCGAGGCACGACACGCACCGGCCGGCCGCTCGCCTCGCAGAGCCGGAGCACGCGCGCCATGCGTTCGCCGCCGAGCGAGGGCATGGCCACGAAGATCATGTCGATCGCGTGCCGATCGGCGATGGCCGCCACGTCCTGCGTGCGTCCGAGCACCCGCAGGCCGTGCAGTTCGCGGCCCTGGCGGTTGTCCTTGTCGTCGACGAAACCGACCGCCTCGTATTCGCCATCGCGCTCGCGCTGCAGTTCGCGCAGCAACAGCACGCCGGCGTCCCCGGCACCGACGATCAGCACGCGCTGCCCGGGCCGGTAGTACAGGCGATGATCCTTGAACCAGCGGTACACGAAGCGCGGGGCACCGAGGAACAGCAGCAGCAGCAGGCCCGTCAGCACGAAGGAAGAACGCGGCACCGGCACCGGTGGCAGCAGGCCGATCTGTGCGGCCAGCGCCACCAGTGCCCAGCAGATCAGGGTCCCGGTCACGACCGCCTTGCAGATGCGCACCAGATCCGGCATCGACGCGAAGCGCCAGACCCCGCGATACAGCCCGAAACGCACGTAACAGGCGGCATGCACGAACAGTACGAGCGGCAGCAGTTGCTGGGCGGCCTGCAGGAACGGCGTCGGGATGGCGTCGAAATTGAATCGCAGCCACTGCGCGCCGAACCAGGCAAGCGGCGTCATCAGCAGATCATGGGCGAGTGCCGCCAGCGGATGGCGGATGCGCAGCCAGATCTTCATGGGGCCGCACTCCGCTCCAGCCGGGCGACGCCGGCCGCGAGCGTCACGAACAGCAATGCCGTTGCGGCGAGCAGCAGTGCCTGACCGGCGGCCGGCAGCCGGGGACCGGCGAGCGCCGCCGCGGCGCAGACCAGCATCAGCGCGTACTCGGCCAGCACCGTGCGCCGGTGCCCCCAGCCGAGGCGCACCAGCCGCTGGTAATAATGGCTGCGGTGTGCCTCCCAGATGCGCTCGCCGCGCAGCAGCCGGCGCAGCAGCGTCACCGTGGCATCGACGATGAACGGCGCAAACGCCAGCAGCCCGGCCCAGAACGGGAACAGCCCGCTGCGTTCGGCGTACAGGATCAGGCCGGCCGCCAGGAAGCCGAGGGTCGCAGCCCCGGTATCCCCCATGAAGATGCGCGCCGGCGGAAAGTTGAATGCAAGAAAACCAAGCGCCGCCACGGCCGGCAAGGCCGCCAGGACAGCGTACGCAGCGTCCCCGGCAGCCATGCCGAGCAGCGCCAGCGTCGCGTAACCGCACACGGTCATGCCACCTGCGAAGCCGTCCATGCCGTCCATGAAGTTGTAGAGATTCAGCATCCAGACGCAGAACAGCACCGTCAGCACGGTCAGCAACGGCCGGGCCGGCTGCCAGACAGCACCGGGCAGGCTCAGGCCTGCCGGCAGCCCGACCAGCACGATCAGCCCCAGTGCTGCCGCCAGATGCACGGCGAAGCGCCACCGCACGCCCACACCGCTGCGATCATCCAGAAACGACACGACCGCCACCGGCACCGCCGCCGGCAGCACGCAGGCCGCCGCCGGCCCGAGCCAGCCGCCGACGGCGAGCAGCGGCAGTGCCGCCCCGACGCCGGCGAGCAGCGCGATGCCGCCGCTGCGCGGCGTCGGGCGCGTATGCAGCGAACGGGCGTTCGGCAGATCGAGCAGATGCAGGCTCGAATCGGGATCGCAGAAACGCCGGGTCAGCAGCGCCGACACGAAGGCTGCGACCAGGAATGCAAGGAGGATCAACGCCTGGGTACCTGTCCGGAGCCAGGCAGGCACAACGCCACGGCCCGGCAAGCGTGGCAGTTTAGCGTGTCGGCTTTGTGCATCTGCAACAATCGCTGCTTGCGACGACGCACCCGGCTCAGGCCCGGCACATCCGCTGCAGGCCTTCGGCGAGCGACACCTGCGGCCGCCAGCCCAGTTCCCCGCGCAGTCGCGCCGAGGAGTACCAGGCCGAACCGAGCAGCTTGTCGAGCACCTCGGAATCGAACGGCAGCCGCCGGCCGAGCAGTCGCTCCAGCCGGTCCCCGATCGCCGCCACCGTTGCCAGCCCGCCTGCCGGCACGGCATGCCGGCGCGGCGCGAGACCCAGCGCCGCGCGCAACGCCACATACAGCTCACGCCCCGAATACGCAGCCTCATCGGCAACAATCCAGGTACGGCCGGCCGCAGCCGGCGCATGCGCAACCAGTCGCATCGCCGACACCACGTCATCGACGTACACCAGCGAGCGCCGGTTGCCGGTTTCCGGCAGCGGCGGAAACCATCCGCGCCGCACCAGCGCCGCCATGCGCTCCAGGTTGCCGCGTCCGCCCGGCCCGTAGACCATCGTCAGCCGCAGGTTCACGACGTGCATGCCGTAGCGTGCTCCGGCCTCCAGCACCGCATCTTCGGCAGCACGCTTGGCCTGACCGTACGGGGTCAGCGGCGGCAGCGGCCAGTCCTCGTCGGCGCAGACCTCGCCGGGTTCGCCCATGGCCTTGACGCTGGACAGGAACACGAAGCGGCGCACGCCGGCGCGCCCCGCCGCCGTAGCGAGCGCGCAGGTGCCTGCATGATTCACCTGCCGGTGCAGCGCCGCATCCTGTCCTGACCAGGCATGTGCATGACCGGCGCAGTGGTACACCGTGTCCATGCCGGCACAAGCGCGCTCCAGCGCTGCCGGGTCATCGAGCGGCGCCAGCACCGCTTCGGTCAGCGCCGGCAGCAGCCGGCGCACGGCAATGCGCACGGTGCAGGACTGCGCCCGCAATTCCCCGACCAGCCGTCTGCCGATGAAACCGGTGGCGCCGGTCACCAGCACGCTCACCAGAGCTTCCAGCCATGGGTGTTGAAGAAGGTGATGCCCGAGCGCACGAACATCCGGATGTG
>NZ_DAOLKE010000066.1:0-14040 GCF_035331805.1 Plasticicumulans sp.
CGTCAAGCGCCTGCGCAGCCGGCGCGGGGCGCGGATGCGCAGGCGCTTGACGCGCGCGGCATCGCCGGCGAGCAGTTCGACGGCGGACTTCGGCACGCCGAAGCTGTCGGCGAGCAGCGCGCAGAGCCGGGCGTTGGCCTGGCCGTCGACCGGCGCTGCGCACAGACGCACGCGCAGGCAGCCGTCGCGCACCTCTTCGAGCCGGTCGCGGCTCGCGCGCGGCTGCACGCGCACGCCGAGCACGAGATCGGCCCCCTCCCAGCGCCAGCAGGCGGCTTCCGGGCTCATGCGCTGATGCGGACCTTCAGTGCAGCGCCAGCGCGAGGTCGCGCAGCGGAGCGATCAGCAGGATGCTGGCGAGCTGCAGCACGACGATCACCAGCAGCGGCGACAGGTCGACGCCACCGACCAGCGGCAGCACGCGCTGCGCCGGACGCAGCACCGGCGCGGTCAGCCGGTACAGCAGGCCATAGAGCGGATTGCGCGGATCGCGCACGAACCAGCTCATCAGCGCCTGGATGATCACGGCCCACAGGAACACGTCGAGCGTCAGACCGAGCAGTTCGACGAGTCCGAGCAGCAGCAGCCCGAGCGGCCCGAAGCTGCGCCCGACCATCGACAGGATCAGGCCCCATTCGAGGATCGCGAGCAGCAGCATCAGCAGCACGCAGGCCATGTCGAGCCCGTACAGGCCCGGCACGTAGCGGCGCAGCGGCAGCAGCGGCGGGTTGGTGATGCGCACGAGGAACTGCACGAGCGGGTTGTAGAAATCGGCGCGCACCCACTGCAGCAGGAACCGCAGCATCAGCGCCAGCAGGTAGAAGCCGAACACGGTGCGGATCAGGAACACGCCCGCTTCGCTGAAATAGGGCGTCCCGCCCATCATGTCCCCTCCCCGCCACCGGCGGCCGGCGTATCGGCAAACAGGTCCCCGAGCTCACGCGAACGCTGCGCGGCGGCGGCGAGCGCCTCGGCGAAGATCGCTTCGATCCCGGCGTTCTTCAGCACCTGCAGCGCGGCTTCGGTCGTGCCCTTCGGCGAGGTCACGCGCGCGCGCAGTTCGGCCGGGCTCTCGCTCGATTCGAGCGCGATGCGCGCGGCGCCGAAGGCGGTCTGCAGCGTCAGCAGGCGCGCGGTGTCGGCCGGCAGGCCGAGCGTGCGTGCCGCGGCTTCCATGGCCTCCATGACCAGGAAGAAGTACGCCGGCCCGCTGCCCGAGAGCGCGGTGACGGCGTCGAGCCGGGCCTCGTCATCGACCCAGACGGTCAGCCCGACCGCGCGCAGGATCGATTCGGCCAGCCGGCGCTGCTCGACGCTGACGCCGGCCGCGGCGTACAGCGCGGTCGCGCCGCTTTTCACGAGCGCCGGCGTGTTCGGCATCGTGCGCACCAGCGCGCCGTGACCGCCGAGCCAGCGGCCGATGTCGGCGAGCCGCACGCCGGCGGCGATCGACACGACCAGCGGCCGGGCGTGCTGCACGGCCTCGGCGATGCCGAGGGCGACCTCGCGCAGGATCTGCGGCTTGACGGCGAGCACGACGACGCCGGCGCCGTCGATCACGTCGGGGTTGTGCTCGCTGGTCTGCACGCCGTACTGCGCGCGCAGCGCCTCGCGACCGCCGGCCGAGGGTTCGGCCACACGCAGCAGGGTGGCCGGACAGCCGTCGGCGAGCAGGCCGCCGATCAGGCTGCGGGCCATGTTGCCGCCGCCGATGAAGGCGATGGGGGTGCGGATCATGCAGCAAGGCCTCGGGCGTCGTACGGGAACCGCGCAAAGCTAAGCGCGGTCCGGCGAATCCGCAACCGCGCGCCGCCCGGCCGCGCCTGCTTCAGGGGCCGGTCTTCGGGCGCCAGAGCCGCGCATCGCGCCGCAGCCCCTGCAGTTGCGCCGGCGGCAGCCGCGCAGCCAGCGTCTCGCGCGCCTGCAGCGCCACCTGATCGCCGTCGAGGGCGGCCAGATCCAGCCATTTCCACGCCGCCACCGGATCGGCGGGCATGCCGCGGCCGTCGCGCAGCAGCAGGCCGTAGGCGGTCTGCGCCGGCGCATAGCCCTGCTCGGCCGCTGCGCGCAGCAGCACGGCGGCCTGCGCCTCGTCGCGCTGCACGCCCCGCCCGGTCAGCGACGCCATGCCGAGCAGGAAGCGCCCGGGCGCGTAGCCGGCGCGCGCGGCCCGCGCATACCAGCGCGCCGCCTGCTCGTCATCGCGCGCCACGCCGCTGCCTTCGGCGTAGGCAAGGCCGAGATCGACCTGCGCCAGCCCGAGCCCCTGATCGGCCGCCCGGCGCAGCCACAGCACGGCCAGTTCGGGGTCGCGCTCGGTGCCGGTGCCGGCGCGCGTCAGCAGCGCCAGCGCAAGCTGCGCCGGCGCATGGCCGGCCTCGGCCGCGGCCCGGTATTCGCGCACGGCCAGCAGCAGATCGGCGGCGATGCCGCGCCCGCGCTGGTAGTGCTCGCCGAGCCGGGTATGGGCGCTGGCAAGCCCCTGCTTGGCGGCACGTGCGTACCAGACCACGGCCTCGGCATCGTCGCGCGGCACGCCGGCGCCCTTCGCCAGCCGCTCGGCCAGCTCGAACTGCGCGCGCGGATGGCCGGCCTCGGCCGCCCCGCGGTAGAGCTGCACGGCGCGGCGCTCGTCGCGGGCCACGCCCTCGCCGTTTGCATACAGCCCGGCCAGCGTGAACTGCGCCAGCGGCTCGCGCGCCTCGGCCGCGGCCCCGAGCCAGCGCACGGCCAGCGCCAGATTCTGCGTGCCGGTCAGGCCCTGCAGATGGATCAGGCCGAGCGACAGCTGCGCCGGCGGAAAGCCGCTTTCGGCGGCGCGCACCAGACCGGGCATCACCTCGGCCAGCTCCAGCCCCGGCACCCGGCCGCTGGCTGCGAGTTCGGCGAGCTGCTGCGCAGCGCCGGGCTGGCCGCGGGTCGCGGCACGGCGGAACCATTCGACCGCCGTGCGCGGATCGCCGAGCACGCCCTCGCCGCGCAGGTAGCAGAGACCGAGCCGGTATTCGGCATCGGCGTCGCCGGCCTCGGCACCGCGCATCAGCCACTGCAGGCCTTGGGCGACATCGCGCGCGATGCCCTGGCCATCGACCAGCGCCGTGCCGTAGCGGCCCTGCGCGCCCGCATGCCCGCCCTCGGCCGCCTGCCGGTACCAGCGCACCGCGCCGGGCAGGTCGAGCGCGCCGCCGCGGCCGGTCGCGAGCAGATCCCCGAGCCGGAAGCGGGCCTCGGCATAGCCGTTGCCGGCGGCGATGCCGAACAGCTCGCGCGCCTTCGCCTCGTCGCGCGACACCCCGCGGCCTTCGAGGTACAGCTCGCCGAGCTTGGTCTGGGCGCGGGCGTCGCCCATCTTCGCCCAGGTTTCGTATTCCTTCGCCGCCGCGGCGTCCTGGCCGGTTTCGAGCAGCGCATCGGCCCGGGCCCCGGCCTGCGGCGGCCGGTCGCCGTAGTGCCAGCGGCCCTGTTCGTCCTGCCATTTCATCATCGGCGGCGCAGCCGCGGCCGGCAGCGCCGGACCGAGTGCGACGATCAGGGCCAGCGCCATCATGCGCACGCTCATGGCCGGGACCGCGCGAGGATCGAATCGCGGATCGCCGCGAGCGTCGGCTCGGCCCGATAGCGCGCATAGACCTGCCGGCGGGCATCGGCATCGAGCCGGGTGTACTCGCGCGCCAGACCGGGCTGCTCGCGGGCCAGCCAGTTGTCGAAGCCGTAGGCATCGAGGTTGGGCGGCGTGCCGTCCTCCTCCTCGAAGGGCGCAGCCGGCGACTGCAGGTTGCGGCTTGCGGCCGTGAGCAGCGCAGCGAACGCGGCGTCATCGGCCAGCGCCCCGGGCGCGGCGGCGAGCGCGAGCACCAGCATCAGCGCGCCCGTGCAGGCAGAGCGCCGCGCCCTCATGCCGGCGCCCTCCGCGGCCCGAAGATCGCCGTGCCGATGCGCACCAGCGTCGCGCCCTCGGCGATCGCGGCTTCGAGATCATCGGACATGCCGATCGACAGCGTGTCGAGCGCGAGCCCGTCGTGCTGCAGCGCCTCGAAAGCCTGACGCAGGCGCGCGTGCGGCCGGCGCTGCGCATCGAAATCCGCCGCCGGTGCCGGGATCGCCATCAGTCCGCGCAGGCGAAGGTTCGGCAGCGCCGCGACCGCGTGCGCAAGCTCCGGCAGTGCGGCCGGCGCCACCCCGCTCTTGCTGGCTTCATTGTCGACGTTGACCTCGATGCACACCGACAGCGGCGGCAGCTGCGCCGGGCGCTGCGCCGACAGGCGCTCGGCGATCTTCAGGCGATCGACCGCATGCACCCAGTCGAAGGCTTCGGCGAGCCGGCGGGTCTTGTTCGACTGCACCGGCCCGATGAAATGCCAGGCGAGCGGCAGGTCGGCGAGCTCGCTGCGCTTGTCCAGGGCTTCCTGCAGGTAGTTCTCGCCGAAGGCGCTCTGGCCGAGTGCGGCGAGTGCGCGCACGGCCGCGGCTGGCTGGGTCTTGCTGACGGCGAGCAGCCCGACGCTGCCCCCCGTGCGGCCGTAGCGCAGCTCGGCGCTGCGGATGCGGTCGAGGACGCGCGCGAGGCGCTCGTCCAGGCCCGGATCGGGGGTACTGCTCATGCGGGGACTCCGGTCGGCCGTGGCTCGGCTCTGCTTGCTATCGGCTTGCTATAGTGCGGCGCACTTCCCGTATCCAGTCACACCCGGTCACGCACAACGTCACGTACACACGGAGCGGCCGCGCATGAACATCGACGAACTGCTGGCCTTCGGGGTCAAGCACAACGCCTCGGACCTGCACCTGTCCGCGGGCCTGCCGCCGATGCTGCGTGTCGATGGTGACGTGCGGCGCATCAACCTGCCGCCGATGGACCACAAGGAAGTGCACGGGATGATCTACGACATCATGAACGACCGCCAGCGCAAGGAGTACGAGGAGAACCTCGAAACCGACTTCTCCTTCGCGATCCCCGGCCTCGCGCGCTTCCGCGTCAACGCCTTCAACCAGAACCGCGGCGCCGGCGCGGTGTTCCGCACCATCCCCGACCAGATCAAGTCGCTCGAAGAACTCAACTGCCCGAACAGCTTCAAGGAGCTGATCAACGTGCCGCGCGGCCTGATCCTCGTCACCGGCCCGACCGGCTCCGGCAAGTCGACGACGCTGGCGGCGATGATCAACCACATCAACGAGAACGATTACGGCCACGTGCTGACGGTCGAGGACCCGATCGAATTCGTGCACGAGAGCAAGAAATGTCTCGTCAACCAGCGCGAGGTGCACCGCGACACGCACTCCTTCGCGGCGGCGCTGCGCTCGGCGCTGCGCGAGGACCCGGACATCATCCTCGTCGGCGAAATGCGCGACCTCGAAACCATCCGCCTCGCGCTGACCGCCGCCGAAACCGGCCATCTGGTGTTCGGCACGCTGCACACCAGCTCGGCCGCCAAGACCATCGACCGCATCATCGACGTGTTCCCGGCCGGCGAGAAATCGCTGGTGCGCTCGATGCTGTCGGAGTCGCTGCGCGCGGTCATCTCGCAGACGCTGCTGAAGAAGCTCGGCGGCGGCCGCATCGCCGCACACGAGGTCATGGTCGGCACGCCGGCGATCCGCAACCTGATCCGCGAGGACAAGGTCGCGCAGATGTATTCCTCGATCCAGACCGGTGCTGCCTACGGCATGCAGACGCTCGATCAATGCCTGCTCGAACTGGTCAAGCGCGGCCAGGTGGCGCGCGACGAGGCGATGCTGCGCGCGCAGAGCAAGGCGGAGTTCGCGAAGCCCTGAACCGGCGGTGGACCGGCCGCTCCGCGGCCACCCCGATCCGCCGCCTGCCATCCGGAGATCGGCAGGCGGCACCTGCCCGATCCAGTCCGATCCCGTCATTGCCTGCTGCGCAGGCAGCGAACGCCGGAGCTCGACCGTCTTCCGCTCTGGCCCGATACCCATCACACGGGATGGGCATCAGCCCCGGCCGGGATTTCCGAGCGAGGTGGGCCGGCAGACCCCGTAGCCCTGTACGTAATCGATGCCGAGCACGACCGCGCCGCTGTGCTGGCCGGTGGTTTCGATGCGGCTGGCGATCGTGTGCAGGCCGAGCAGGCGGGCCAGGCGGACGATGGCTTCGGCGGAGACGGTGTCGACCGGGTGACTGCCTTCGGCCTCCAGGCGGCTGCCGTCGATCTTCAGCGCATCGACCCGCAGCACCTTCAGGCAGTCGAAGGCCGCGAGGCCGCTGCCGCAGCGATCGAGGGTGACCCGGCAGCCGAGGGCGCGCAGCGCGCCGATCTGCTCGCCGGCCTGCGCAAGCCGGCCGTGCACGGCGGCTTCCTCGATCTCGAAGCCGAGCCGGGCCGGCGCCAGGCCGTGGCGCTGCAGCGCCGTGCGCACGTGCCCGGCAAAGCCGCCGTCCTCCAGCGTGGCGACGCTCAGGTTCATGGCGTGCAGGCCGTCGATGCCGCCGGCGCCCTCCGCGAGCCGGCGGCACAGCGCATCGAGCACGAAGCGGTCGAGGCCGGCTGCGAGCCGGTAGCGGTCGGCGACCGGCAGGAAGGCGCCCGGCGGCACCAGCCGGCCGTCGTCGTCGCGCAGGCGCAGCAGCACCTCCCGGTACGGCGGCAGGCCGGCGTACAGCGCCGAGGCCGGCTGCACGTGCAGTTCGTAGTCCTGTGAGCCGCCGTCGAGGAGGGCTTCGAGGCGCTCGTGCCAGTGGCGGGTGCCGCTGCTCGCGGCATCGCCGTCCTCATTGGCCAGCGACACGCAGTTGCGCCCGGCGTCCTTGGCCGCGTAGCAGGCGCGGTCGGCGCGGCTCAGCACCACCTGCGGCCCGCCGTTGCCGGGCGGCACCGGGGCGACACCGATGCTGGCGCCGATCGAGAACGCCTGCGTGCCATGCACGAAGCGGAACTCGCCGACCGCGCTGACCAGCGCCCCGGCAATCTCGGCGGCCTTCGGCAGCGGACAGTCTTCGAGCAGCAGTGCGAATTCGTCGCCGCCCATGCGCGCGAGCACGTCGCGCTGGCGGGTGTGCTCGGTCATCAGCCGCGCGACCTGGCGCAGCAGTTCGTCGCCGGCCAGATGCCCGCAGCTGTCGTTGACGATCTTGAAGCGGTCGAGGTCGATGCACAGCAGCGCGTGCGTGCGGTTCTGGTCATCGGCGATGCGGCAGGCGGCGTCGAGGCGCAGCTCGAACTCGCGGCGGTTGATCAGGCCGGTCAGCGGATCGTGGGCGGCCTGGTGGCGGATCTGCTGGGTCAGGCGGTGGCGTTCGCTCACGTCGTGCATGACCGTCACGGTGCCGGTCGGGCGGCCGGCCGGGTCGTGGATCGGTGCGCAGCTGATCTCGACGTGGCGCTCGCGCCCGTCCGCGGCCATGAGCCGGGCATGCAGGGCGGGGCCGACCGGGCGGTTGTCGGCCAGACACTGCGTGGCCGGATCGCTGCCGAGTTCGCTGCCGGCTTCGGCCTCGATGCGCAGCACCGCGGCGAGCGGCCAGCCGCGCACCTCGGCCAGCCGGCAGTCGCACAGCCGTTCGGCGACCGGATTCAGGTATTCGAGGCGGGCTTCCTCGTCGGTGACCAGCACGCCGTCGCCGATCGCCGCCAGCGTCACCTGCGCGCGTTCCTTTTCCTGGAACAGCGCCTGCTCGATGCGCTTGCGGTCGGTGATGTCCCGCGCGAGCCACAGCACGCCCTCGACGGTGCCGTCCTCGGCCGCCAGCCGCAGGATGCGCGCCGCGTAATGATGCAGTTCGCCGTCGATGTGCAGCGGGTAGTCGACCGAGCGGATGCGGTCATCACCGAGGGCTTCGGCGGCGGCCGGTCCGACGCGGGTGGCGACGACAGGCGGCAGCACCTCGAACAGCGCGCTGCCGGGGCGCAGCTCGATGTCGGCGCCGAAGGGCTGCGGCTGGGCGCTGCAGACCTCGCGCACGCGCAGGCGCCGATCGAGCACGACCAGCGGGTCGGGCAGCGTGCGCAGCAGCGTGCGCTGCCAGCGCTCGGCGTCGTCGAGCCGCCCGAGCAGGCGGGCGCCGATGTGCAGGCGCCCGCCGAGCAGCAGCGCCAGCATCGCGATCAGCGTGTCGGCGGCGGCCACGGCGACCAGCATGCTGCCGGTGCGCTCGCGCCAGTCGGCGAGCACCCGCACCGGCAGCCGGCTGACCACGATCCCGTACGGCGTGCCGGCGAGCCAGCGCAGGGCTTCCAGCGCGTCGGGGCCGGCATTGTGCTCGACGCCGACGCTCAGCATCGCCTCGCCGTCGCGCAGGCGCAGTTCGATGCCCTGGCCGGGCGCGCGCTCGATCGACCGGTAATAGCGCTCCAGCGTGTCGAGCCCGACCGAGGCGACCACGACGCCGGCGAAGGCCCCGCCGGCATCGTTGAGCCGGCGCGACAGCGTCAGGATGCGCGAGCGGCCGTCGGCCGGCGACACCTTCGGCGTCGACACCACCAGCCCGGCGTCGGCCTGGGCGCGGTGCAGCAGGTAGTAGTCGCGCCCGGCGAAGCTGCGCCCGCGCATCTCGCTGTAGTACAGCGTCGCGTACATGCGGCCGTCGGCGTCGAGCAGGGCGAGGTTGCGCAGGAACAGCAGGCTCTGGGCGTAGGCCTCGCGGAAATCGCCGCCAAGCGCGCCGGTGCCGGGCGCTGGCGGGGATTCGGAGAAATCGCGCAGCAGCACGTCGACGGACTCGATCAGCCGCGAACCGTGCTCGGCGAGCGCATCGGCGAGCTGGACGTTGGCGCGGCGCGCGTCCTCGAGCGTGCGCACCCGGTCATTGTCGATCTGCCAGAGCGTCGCCCCCGACAGCAGGCCGATCGCGACGAAGGTCAGCACCGCCAGCAGCAGCGTCGGTGCCTGGCGCTGCAGCAGCGCGGCGAGTTGCGCCGGGTGGCGCCGCCCTGCCCCGTCGTCGCCGGAGGGGGCGCTCATCGGATGCCGGTCAGCACGCGCTGCCGGCAGCGCGTCCCTGGTAACCGAGACCGAACGCGGCTGCCAGCGCGCGGGTGTCTTCGAGCAGCGCCGGGCCGGCGCAGGCATACACGCAGACATCGCGCACGCCCTGCTGCGCTGCGAGCCAGCCGCGGGCGAGCTGCACCGGCGTGCCCTCGAAGCAGCCGGGCCGGTCCTCGCCGGCGCTGGCGAGGCGCGCGGCGATGCCCCAGTCCTCGAACAGCGGCAGCGTGCCGGTCACCCAGGCCGGCACGCCGGGCACGATCAGGCGCGAGGGCACCGGGCGGAACGGTGCCTCGCCGTCGAGCCCGAGGATCGCGAAGGTCTTGACGCGCACCGCGGCGCTGCGCAGCCGGTCGGCGAGGAACACCAGCGGCGCGAGCCCGGACAGATCGCCGATCAGCAGCGCGCGCGGGCTCGGCGCCGACAGCTCGAAGGGCTCGCCGCGCAGGTCAGCATCGGCCGCGGCGACCGCGGCGCCGGCGCGGCCTCGTGCGAGGCATTCAAGCTCGCCGGTCGCGGCGCGCGTGCGCATGACCGGCAGCTCGGCGCTGCCGGCGGCCAGCCGCTGGCCGGGACGGGCATGATCGACCAGCGCCGGGGCCTGCCAGCGCTCGACGCGCCAGCCACCGGGCAGTTCGGTACATCCGGAACGCTGGACGCTGCGGGAAGTGTCCATGGTCGTCAGACCTCGCGCTGGTAGACCGGCCGGCCGTCGAGCAGCGTCAGCGTCACGACGCCGCGCAGTTCCCAGCCGAGGAACGGGGTGTTGTGGCCGCGGCTCGCGAGCGTGCGCGCATCGAGCAGGCGGTGGGCCCCGGGTGCGAACACGCAGACATCGGCGGGCGTGCCGACGGCGAGCGTGCCGGCCTCGATGCCGAGCAGGCGCGCCGGCCCGGCGGTGACGCGCTCGATCGCGCCCGGCAGGTCGAGCACCCCTTCATCGACGAGCTTCAGCATCAGGCCGAGCAGGGTGTCGAGCGCCGACAGCCCCGGCTCGGTGTCGCCGAAGGGCACGAGCTTGGCGTCGGGTTCGTGCGGCTGGTGATCGGAACACACGGCCTCGATGACGCCGGCAGCGACGCCGCGGCGCAGCGCATCGCGATCACGCGCGGTGCGCAGCGGCGGCAGCACGTGGGCATCGGCGTCGAAGCGGCCGAGGTCGACCTCGGTCAGGTGCAGCTGGTGCGCGGCAACGTCGCAGCTCACCGGCAGGCCGCGATCGCGCGCACGCGCGATCATCGCGACGGCGCGCGCACTCGACAGCCGCCCGAAGTGCGCTCGCGCGCCGGTTTCCTCGACCAGCGCCAGCTCGCGCCCGACCGCGGCGGTCTCGGCCGCGACCGGGATGCCGGCCAGACCGAGGCGGGCGGCGACCTGGCCGTCATGGGCCTGGCCACCGGCCGACAGCCACGGGTCCATCGGCGTCAGGAACACGGTCAGGCCGTGCGAAGAGGCGTATTCCATCGCGCGCTTCATGACCATCGAGTTCGGCACCGGCACGCCGGCGTTGCCGACGCCGACGCAGCCGGCCTCCTTCAGCGCCGCCATCTCGGCCAGCACCTCGCCGCCGAGGCCGCGGGTCAGCGCGCCGAGCACCAGCACGCGCGCGAAGCCCGCGGCCTGCGCGCGACGGCGGATCGATTCGACCACGGCGGTCTCGTCGATGACCGGATCGGTGTCGGGCGGCATCACCAGCGTCGTGATGCCGCTGGCAGCGGCGGCGTGGGTTTCGGAAGCAATGGTCGCCTTGTGCTCGGCGCCCGGCTCGCGCAGCCGCGCGCAGAGATCGACGAGGCCGGGGCAGACGATGCGCCCGGACACGTCGCAGCTGCGCTCGGCGATGAAGCCGGCCGGCGCGGCGCCGAGACCGGCGATGCGCCCGTCGGCGATGTGCAGATCGGTGACGGCGTCGAGGCCGTGGGCGGGATCGATCACGCGACCGCCTTGCAGCGTGATGCGCATGGCCTCAGGTCTCCTCGGTGATGTCCGGATGGCGGTTGCCGAGCACGATCGCCATGACCGCCATGCGCACGGCGATGCCGTGGGTGACCTGTTCGAGGATCACCGAGCGCGGGCCGTCGACGACGGCCGAGTCCATCTCGACGCCGCGGTTGATCGGACCCGGGTGCATGACGATGGCATCGGGCTGTGCGAGCGCGAGCCGTTCGGCGGTCAGGCCGTACTGCTGGAAGTATTCGGAAGCCGAGGGCAGCAGCGCGCCGCTCATGCGCTCGCGCTGCAGGCGCAGCATGATGACCACATCGACCCCGCGCAGCCCGTGTTCGAGGTCGTGGAACACGTGCACGCCGAGCGTGCCGACATCGGCCGGCAGCAGCGTCTTCGGCGCGACCACGCGCACCTCGCCGGTGCCGAGGATGTTCAGCGCATGGATGTCGGAGCGCGCCACGCGCGAGTGCAGCACGTCGCCGACGATGGCGACGCGCAGGTTCGCGAATTCACCCTTGTGGCGGCGGATGGTCATCATGTCGAGCATCGCCTGCGTCGGATGCGCATGGCGGCCGTCGCCGGCGTTGAGCACCGCGATGTGCGGCGCGACGTGGCGGGCGATGAACTCGGCCGCGCCCGAAACCGCGTGGCGCACGACGAACATGTCGACCTGCATCGCCTCGATGTTGCGGATGGTGTCGAGCAGCGTCTCGCCCTTGTGCGTCGAGGAGGTGCTGATGTTGACGTTCAGCACGTCGGCCGACAGGCGCTTGGCGGCGAGTTCGAAGGTCGTGCGCGTGCGCGTCGAGTTCTCGAAGAACAGGTTGACGACGGTCTTGCCGTGCAGCGTCGGGGACTTGGTCATGCGCCGCTCGGCGACGCCCGAGAGCGCCTCGGCGCGGTCGAGGATCTCGACCAGATGCCGGCGCTTCAGGCCCTCGACGGTCAGGAAGTGGCGCAGACGCCCGTCGGCGTCGAGCTGGATGGACGATGGAGTCATGGCGATGCCTGGTCGACCCGGTGCGTGCGCCGGCGCCGTCGTCGGGCGACAGCGGACGGCTCGGAAGCTTCGATACGGGATACAGCGGGAAACAACAAAATTACTGCGGAAAGCCGTGCCATACCATCGCGACGATGCACGCCGCCGCAGCCGGCCGCTCAGCCGCCCGGCCAGCGCAGCTCGACGCGCTCGCCGGGTGCCGCCGTGACGAGCTCGGCAACCACGTCGGCCTGGATCGGCAGCTCGCGTCCGCCGCGATCGACCAGCACCGCCAGCGTCACCGAGCGCGGCCGGCCGTAGTCGAACAGTTCATTGAGCGCCGCGCGCACGGTGCGACCGGTGTAGAGCACGTCATCGACCAGCACCAGATCGCGGCCTTCGGGATCGACCGGGATGCGCGAGGGCCGCACCTGCGGGTCGAGGCCGTCGCGCACGTCGTCGTCGCGGTGAAACGAGATGTCGAGCGTGCCGATCGGCTCGGCGACGCCGAGCGCGACGCGCAGGCGCTCGGCGAGTCCGACCCCGCCGGTGCGGATGCCGAACAGCAGCGGCGTCCCGATGCCGCGCCGGGCCAGATGCGCGCGCAGCCCGCTGGCCAGGGTGTCGATCAGGCGTTCGGCGTCGAGTTGCATGGCGGATCGTTCCTGACGGTGGCAAACCAGCTTTCGAGGATCAGGGCGGCGGCGGCGGCATCGAGCCCCGGACCGGGCCGGCGGCGCGAGGCCGGGGCGGCTGCCAGACGTCCGGCGGCGGCGTACGAGGACAGGCGCTCGTCGTGGGTCGCGACCGGCAGGCCGTAGCGGCCGTCGAGCTGGCGCGCGAAGCGCAGCGCCCCGCGCGTGGTTTCGGATTCGCTGCCGTCGGCGTGGCGCGGCACGCCGACGACGCAGGCATCGGGCCGCCATTCGTCGATCAGCCGGCCGATGGCCGTCCAGTCGCGGCCGGCGAGCGTCGCGAGCGGCCGGGCGCTGCCGGTCAGCTCCGACCCGACCGCGACGCCGATGCGCACGCTGCCGTAGTCGAAGGCCAGCACGGTCCGCGGCCGGGGCGCGCTCGCGGGCACGTCAGGCGTGACCGGCGTCGCCGCAGAGCAGGCGCAGATCGACGCCGAGCAGCGCCGCGGCCGCCGCCCAGCGCTCGGCCGCCGGCAGCCGGAAGATCACGTCGGCATCGGCCGGGCAGGACAGCCAGGCGTTCTCGGCAAGTTCGCGTTCGAGCTGGCCCGGCCCCCAGCCGGCGTAGCCGAGCGCGATCAGCGCCTCGGCCGGCCCCTGACCACGGGCCATGGCTTCGAGGATGTCGCGCGAGGTGGTGATCGCGAGTCCGTCGCCGGTCGCGAGCGTCGACTGCCAGCGCCCGAGCGGCCGGTGCAGCACGAAGCCCTGCTCCGGATGGACCGGCCCGCCGAAGTAGACCGGCAGCGCCCCGGTGCCGGGCGGCGCCTCGATGCCGAGGTTTTCGAGCAGGTCGGCGGTGGTGAGATCGAGCGGCCGGTTCACGATCAGCCCGAGCGCCCCCTGCGGTCCGTGCTCGCAGAGGTAGGTCACGGTGCGCGCGAAGTTCGGATCCGCGAGCGCCGGCATCGCGATCAGGAACTGATGGCTGAGATACGAGGGTTCGAGCATGGCGGCAGTATCGTGAGCGTCCGGGACTTCCACAAGACACGACGGTGCGGCACGCGGGCGCAAGCGCCCGTCACTGGAACTGCGCACCCTGGCGGAACTGCCAGTCGCGCACGATCACCAGCGTGTCGTAGCGCCGGCGCAGCTCATCGGGAAACGGCGCGTACGGCGCGCCGAGCTCGACGATGCGCCGCGCGCCCTCGTCGAGCGCCGACTGGCCCGAGGAGCGCACGACGGTGGTTTCGAGGATCGTGCCATCGGCGCGGATCACCACCGACAGGCGCAGCGAACCGGTCAGGTTGCGCCGGCGGGCTTCCTCGGGGAAGTTCAGCGCGCCGATGCGCTCGACCTTCGCGACCCAGGCTGCGGCGTAATAGCCTTCCAGCGTCGAGCTGTCGGTCGGATCGGCGCGCTTGCTGCGCCCGCGGCTGCTCGCCGCCGGCAGCGGGGCCTCCTGACGGATCGAGTCGAGACCGGCGCCCATCAGCTCGGCGGCGCTCAGCGGTCCGCTGCGCCGCGGCGCCGGCGGCGCCA
>NZ_DAOLKE010000067.1:0-10451 GCF_035331805.1 Plasticicumulans sp.
GCCACGCCTGCGCAGCCGGCGGCGGCGGAGCCGGCGCCGGTCGAGACCGTGCTCGCCGAGGTCTACGACGCCACGCTGGTCGAGGCCGTGCACCGCTTCCAGGCCCGCCACGGCCTGACCGAGGACGGCGTGATCGGCGCGGCGACGGTCGCGGCGATGAACGTCAGCGTGCGCGAGCGCATCGCACAGGTGCGGCTGAACCTCGAACGCTGGCGCTGGCTGCCCGGCGATCTCGGCCAGCGCTACATCGTCGTCAACATCCCGGGCTTCGAGCTGCAGGTGATCGAGCGCGGCAGGCCGGTGCTCGAAGCGAAGGTCGTGGTCGGCACGCAGGTCAAGCCGACGCCGGTGTTCACCGGGCGCATGCAGCAGGTCGTGTTCGCGCCGTACTGGAACGTGCCGGGCACGATCGCCTCCGAGGAGCTGCTGCCGAAGCTGCGCAAGAATCCCGGCGAGTTCGTGAAGACCAACATGAAGGTCATCACCGGCAGCGGTGCCGTGGTCGATCCGACCGCCGTGAACTGGGGCGAGTACCACCCCGGCAACTTCCCGTTCCGGCTGCGTCAGGAGCCGGGCGCGGCCAATCCGCTCGGGCGCGTGAAGTTCATCTTCCCGAACCGCTACGACGTCTACCTGCACGACACCTCGAAGCCGGCGCTGTTCGAGCGCAGCCAGCGCACCTACAGCCACGGCTGCATCCGCATCTCCAGGCCCGCGGAGCTGGCCGAATACCTGCTGAAGAGCGATCCGCGCTGGAACCGCGCCGCGATCGATGCGGCGATGGATGCCGGGCGCGAGCGTGCGGTGCCGGTGCCGGAGCCGCTGCCGGTGCATCTGCTGTACTGGACGAGCTGGGTCGATGCGCAGGGCCTGCTGCAGTTCCGGGCCGATGTCTACGGACGCGATCTGGCGCTGCGCAAGGCGCTGTCGGCGCTGTAGCGCGCGCCGGCCTGTCGTCGCCGGCAAACGGCCGGCGACGGATTTCCGCGCCGGTGACGGCGTCAAGAATCCGGCGCAAGGCCGGATTCTGCTTTCATGACAATGAATTAATGATCTGGCGCGAATCCTGCTGAAGCACGGCTCACCGTCCGTCCCCGCAGGTTGCGCGCCATGTCCAGCACTCCGTTGCGATGCCCCGAACCGTCCGCTCCGTGCGGCCGGTGCGCGGATCGGCGTGTGGCCGCGCCTGCCGTCTTCTGCATCTTCGGCAGTACGAGGAGCGCGCCATGATCCGCATTTCGACGTCGTACACCCAGGAACAGGGCGTGCAGTACATGCGCGATGCGCAGAAGCGCGTCGTCGACACCCAGGCCGAGCTGGCGACCGGCAAGCGCATCTCGTCGCCGTCCGATGATCCGGTCGGCGCGGCGCGCCTGATCGACCTGCATCACCAGATCGACAGCACCGCGCGCTTCCAGACCAACATCGCGATGGCGACCGGGCGGCTCGCGACCAGCGACAGCATCCTCGATGAGGCCGGGCAGCTGACGCAGCGCGCGCGCGAACTGGTCGTGCAGGCCAACAACGCACCGCTCGCCGACAGTGACCGCGTCAGCATCGCGCAGGAGCTGCGCCAGATCCGCGGCCAGCTGCTCGAACACGCCAACAGCAAGGATGGTAACGGCGACTACCTGTACGCCGGCTACAGGACCCAGACCACGCCGTTCATCGAGACCACCGGCGGCCAGGTCGTCTATCAGGGCGACAGCGGCCAGCGCCTGCTCGGCATCGCGCCGACGCGCTCGGTGGCGGTCTCCGATGCCGGCGACAGCGTGTTCATGAACATCCGCGCCGGCAACGGCGTGTTCGCGACCACGGCCGATGCCGGCAACAGCGGTTCGGCGGTCATCGAACCCGGCGACCTGCTCGACCCGACCGCGTTCGAGCACCACCGCTTCCAGATCGATTTCCAGTCCTCGACCGATTTCACGATCACCGACCTGAGCGAGGTGCCGCCGACCGGGCCGGGGCCGGTGCAGACGCTGCCGGCCGACGGTCGCATCGAGTTCAACGGCATCTCGGTGAAGCTCACCGGCGCGCCGGCGAACGGCGACCGCTTCGAGGTCGCACCGGCGCCGTACCAGGACGCGTTCACGACGCTCGACAAGGTCATCACCGCGCTGGAAACCCCGGTCGCCGCCACCGGCGCGGCGCGCACGAAGTTCGCGCAGACCATGGCCGACGCGATGCAGAACCTCGACCAGATGCATTCGAACTTCCTCGACACGCGCACGCAGATCGGCGCTCGCCTCAACGGCCTCGAAACCCAGGAATCCGCGAACAGCGAATTCAGCCTGCGCATGCAGTCGATCGCCAACGACATCGAAGGGCTGGACTACGCCGAGGCGAGCAGCCGGCTCGCGGCCTACACGCTGACGCTGCAGGCCGCGCAGCAGTCCTACGTGAAGATCCAGAACCTGAACCTGTTCAATTATCTGTAATCACCTCCGTCACCCGTCATCCTCCGAAACTGACTGCAGTGCGCTGCAAGCCGAGGCACGCCATGTTCGATGGCAAGAGCATCCTGATCACCGGCGGTACCGGCTCCTTCGGCCGGACCTTCGCGCGCACGCTGCTGGCGCGCCACCAGCCCGAGCGCGTGATCGTCTATTCGCGCGACGAACTGAAGCAGTACGAGATGGCGCAGGAGCCGGCCTTCGCGCGCGAGCGGGCGATGCGCTTCTTCATCGGCGACGTGCGCGACCGCGAGCGCCTGCGTCAGGCGATGCGCGGCGTCGACTACGTCGTGCACGCGGCGGCGCTCAAGCACGTGCCGGTCGCCGAGTACAACCCGATGGAGTGCATCAAGACCAATGTCTACGGCGGCGAGAACGTCATCGCCGCGGCCCTCGACAACGACGTGGCCGGCGTCATCGCGCTCAGCACCGACAAGGCTGCCAACCCTGCGAACCTGTACGGCGCCTCGAAGCTCGCCTCCGACAAGCTGTTCATCGCCGCCAACAACCTCGCCGGGCGCCACCGCACGCGCTTCGCGGTCGTGCGCTACGGCAACGTCGTCGGCTCGCGCGGCTCGGTGCTGCCGCTGTTCCGGCGGCTGGTCGCCGAAGGCGCACGCACGCTGCCGATCACCGATGCGCGCATGACGCGCTTCTGGATCACGCTGCAGCAGGGCGTCGACTTCGTGCTGTCGGGCTTCGCACGCATGCAGGGCGGCGAGCTGTTCGTGCCGAAGCTGCCGTCGGCGCGCACGGTCGATCTCGCGGTCGCGGTCGCCCCGGAGCTGCCGCACGAGATCATCGGCATCCGCCCCGGCGAGAAGCTGCACGAGGTCATGTGTCCGCGCGACGATTCGCGCCTGACGCTGGAGTTCGCCGATCACTTCGTGATCCGTCCGTGCATCAGCTTCAACCGCCCGGTCGACTACCGCGCCAATCCGCTTGGCGAGACCGGCACCGAGGTCGCCGACGGCTTCAAGTACGACTCCGGCAGCAACCCGCACGTGCTCGACGTGCCCCAGCTGCGCCGGCTGATCGCGGAGGTCGCGTGAAGCGCATGTCCGCCGTCCCGGCGCCGTCGGTGTCGATCCCCTATGGGCGCCAGGACATTTCCGAAGCCGACATCGCCGCCGTCGTCGAGGTGCTGCACTCCGACTGGCTGACGCAGGGGCCGGCCGTGCCGCGCTTCGAGCAGCTGCTCGCCGCCCGCACCGGGGCGCGCCACGCGGTCGCCGTCAACAGCGCGACCTCGGCGCTGCAGCTCGTCTACCGCGCGCTCGGCATCGGTCCGGGCTCCAGGGTCTGGACCAGCCCGAACACCTTCGTCGCGACCGCGAGTGCCGCGGCGCTGCTCGGCGCCGAGGTCGATTTCATCGACATCGACCCGCGCACGCTGAACCTCTGCCCGCAGCGGCTGGAGGAAAGGCTCGAAGCCGCCGGGCGCGACGGCACGCTGCCCGATCTGCTCGTGCCGGTGCATTTCGCCGGCCGCTCCTGCGACATGGCCGCGATCGGCGCGCTGGCGAAGCGCTACGGCTTCCGCGTGGTCGAGGATGCCGCGCACGCGCTCGGCGCCGAGGCCGACGGCGTGCCGGTCGGCGCCTGCCGGCATTCCGATGCCGTGGTGCTGAGCTTCCACCCGGTCAAGATTGTCACGACCGGCGAGGGCGGGGCGGTGCTCTGTCAGGACGACGCCCTTGCCACGCGCCTGCAGGAGCTGCGCAGCCACGGCATCACCCGCGATCCGGCGCGCATGCCGGCCGAGCCGGACGGTGCCTGGCAGTACGACCAGCTCGAACCGGGCTGGAACTTCCGCATGACCGACCTGCAGGCCGCGCTCGGCGCGAGCCAGCTCGGCCGGCTCGATGCCTTCCTCGCGCGCCGCCGTGCGCTCGCCGTGCGCTACGAGGCGCTGCTCGCCGCCCTGGCGCTGCAGCGCCCGCAGCGCGATGCGCGCATGCGCTCGGCCTGGCACCTGTACGTCGTGCAGCTCGCCGATGCGCCGCTGCGCCGCCGGGTGTTCGACGCGCTGCGCGCCGCCGGCATCGGCGTCAACGTCCATTACCGCCCGGTCTACCTGCAGCCGTGGTGGCGCGCGCGCGGCTTCGCGCCCGGCCACTGCCCCGAGGCCGAACGCTATTACGCCGGTGCGCTGAGCCTGCCGCTGCATCCGCGCCTGAGCGAATCCGAACAGAACCACGTCGTCCTGCAGCTCGGGGAAGCGCTCGCCGGCCTGTCGTGACGCCGATCCGAAGCCGAAGCCAAAGCTGAAACCGAAGCCGGAACTTGCGGAATTTCAGGAGAACCGCCGCCATGAACCGCACCGTCGCGATCATCCAGGCCCGCATGGGTTCGACCCGCCTGCCCGGCAAGGTGCTGCTGCCGCTCTGCGGCCATAGCGTGCTCGCGCACGTGATCACGCGCGCGCTCGCCGTGCCCGAGGTCGATGCCGTCGTCGTCGCGACCAGCACGCTCGCCGCCGACGATGCGGTCGCCGCCGAGGCCGCGCGCTACCGGGCCATGGTCTGCCGCGGTCCCGAGGACGACGTGCTCGAACGCTACCGGCTCGCTGCCGCCGAAGCGGCGGCGGACACCGTGATCCGCATCACGTCGGACTGTCCGCTGCTCGATCCGGCCGTGGTCGGCGCGATGCTGACGCATTTCCTGCAGCAGCGCGGCGCCGGCCGGGCGCTCGATTACCTCAGCAACGGCCTGCAGCGCAGCTTCCCGCGCGGCCTCGATGCCGAGATCTTCACGCGCGCCGTGCTCGAGCGCTGCGCGCGCGAGGCCTGGGAGCCGCACATGCGCGAGCACGTGACGCCTTACGTCTACCAGCACCCGGACCGCTTCCGCATCGAGGCCTGGACGCAGCCGCTCGATCAGTCCGCGCAGCGCTGGACCCTCGACACGCCCGAGGACTGGGCGCTGATCTCGGCGATCTTCGGCGCGCTCGGCGACGGCCTGAACGTCTTTCCGAGTACCTCGGTGCATGCGCTGCTCGACGCGCATCCGGACTGGCGCGCGCTCAATGCCCACATCGAACAGAAGCCGCTGCCGGCGGCAGCGGCCTGACGAGCCGGAGCGAGACCATCATGAGTCCCTGTCTGGCGATCCGCGCCGATGCCGGCCACGCGCTCGGCAGCGGTCATGTGCAGCGCTGCCTGGCCCTGGCTTCGGCGCTGCGCGCGCGCGGGCTGACGCTGCGCTTCCTGATGCGCGCCTGTCCCGGCCACCTGCTCGACGAGGTGCGTGCCGCCGGCCACGAGGTGCGGGCGCTGCCGGCGCTGCTGCCGGACTGGCTGACCGATGCCACCGTCTGCCTGTCGACGCTCGAAGGCTGCGCCGGCCTGATCGTCGATCACTACGGTCTCGATGCGCGCTGGCAGCGCGCGATCACCTGGGCGAGCGGTCTGCCGGTGCTGCTCGCGATCGACGATCTCGCCGATCGTCCGCACGCCGCGCTGCTGCTGCTCGACGTGAACGACTTCGAGGCCGGCGGGCAGCGCTATGCCGAACTGCTGCCGCCCGGCAGCCGGACGCTGCTCGGTCCGCAGCATGCGCTGCTGCGCGAGGAATTCGCCCGTGAGCGGGCGAGGCTGCGCACCCGCGAGGCGGCGGTGCGGCGCGTGCTGATCAACTTCGGCGGCAGCGATCCGCGCGATGCCACGGCCATCGCCTGGCAGGCGCTGCAGACGCCGGCCTGCGCCGGGCTGGAACTCGACGTGATCGTCGGCAGCGCCTACGTCGATCGCAGCGGACTCGCCGAAGCCTGCGCAGCGCGACCGCACACCGCATTCACCGTGCAGGCGCACGACATGGCGGCGCGTCTGGCAGCGGCCGATCTGGCAATCGGTGCCGGCGGTACCGGCTGCTGGGAGCGTGCCGCGCTCGGCGTGCCGGCGCTGGCCTGCGCGATCGCCGACAACCAGCGTGCCACCGTCGCGGCGCTGGCGGCCCGCGGTGCGCTGCGGGCGCTGCCGGAACCGGACGTGGACGCCTGGCGTGCCGCGATCCTCGACCTGATCGGTGACCCGTTCGCGCGCGCGGCCCTCGGGCGCGCGGCGCAGTCACTCTGCGACGGCGCCGGTGCCGGGCGCGTCGCCGATCATCTGCTTGCCCTGCTGGCCGAAGGTCGCAACGCCCAGCGCCAGTCCGCCTGACCGAGGTTGTCATCGTGAATGCCCAGCCGCACCCGACCGTCACCGATCCCGAACTCGGCTTCCGCCGGCTCGATCCGCTGCCGGCCGCCGACGAACTCGCGGCCTTCTACGAGAGCCGTTACTACGACCTGATCCGCCGCGGCGGCCGGGCGCCGGAGATCGGCCGGCTGCTCGCCGGCGGCGAGACCGCGGCGCGCGAGCGCGAGTGGCTGGCGGCGACGCTGTACGCCGACCTCGTCGACGGACTGGAAACATACGGCGCCGGCGGCGGCCGGGTGCTCGACATCGGCGCCGGCACCGGCGATCTGGTCGAGCACCTGCAGTCGGCGGGCTTGCGCGCGAGCGGCATCGAGCCTTCGCAGGATGCGAGCCGCCTGGCACGCGAGCGCGGGCTGGACGTGGCCGCTGCGACCGTCGAGCAGTGGGCCGCCGATCCGGCACATCGCGGCGCTTACGCCGGCGCGGTGCTGATCAACGTGCTCGAACACGTGCCGCAGCCGCAGGCGCTGCTCGCGACGATCGGCACGCTGCTCGCGCCCGGCGGCGTGCTCTGCGTGCGCGTGCCGAACGACTTCAGCGACTGGCAGGCGGCGGCGGCTGCAGCCTGCGGCCACGACGGCTGGTGGGTCGCCGCGCCCGATCACATCCATTACTTCAGCCACGACTCGCTGGCGCGCACGCTCGCCGCCTGCGGCTTCGAGCCCGTGCAGCTGACGACCGACTTCCCGATGGAGTTCTTCCTGCTGATGGGCGAGGACTACGTCGCTGATCCGGCCCTCGGCCCCGGGCTGCACGAGCGGCGCCGGCGCTTCGAGCTGGCGCTGCCGGCGGCTTTGCGCCGGCGCCTGTACGCGGCGTTCGCGTCGGTCGGGGCCGGGCGCAACACGCTCGCCTTCGCGGTGCGGCGGCCGTGAACGCGCCGGCCCCTGCCCCGGGCTGCGTGCTGATCACCAGCGCCGCGCGCAAGGTCTGGCTGGTCGAGGCCTTCCGCCGCGCGCTGGCCGCCGAGGGCGGCGGCGAGGTGCTGGCGGCCGACTGCGATGCGCTGGCCCCGGCGCTGTATCGCGCCGATCGCGGCCTGCTGCTGCCGCGGGCCGATGCGCCGGGCTACGAGGCGACGCTGCTCGATCTGTGCCGGCGCGAGCGCGTCGAGCTGCTGGTGCCGACCCGCGATGCCGAACTGCCGTGGTTCGCCGAACGCCGCACGCGCTTCGCCGAGATCGGCACGCGCGTGCTGGTGTCGGCGCCGGCGGCGATCGAACGCTGCCGCGACAAGCGCGCGTTCGCGGACTTCTGCGCCGCACACGGTTTTGCGACACCGCCGGCGGTGACGCTGCCGGCGGCCGCAGACGATTTCCCGCTGTTCGCGAAGCCGCGCATCGGCCAGGGATCGGGGGGTGCGCGCCGTATCGAGTCCGCGGCCGGACTGGCCGGGCTCGATGCGGAGCACTGGATCGTGCAGCGCTTCGACGGCGGGCCTGAATACACGCTCGATGTCTGCGCCGGCTTCGACGGCACGGTGCTGTCGGTCGTGCCGCGCCGGCGGCTGCAGGTGCTCGCCGGGGAGTCGATCACCGGCGTCACGGTCATGGACCCGGCGCTGGTCGAACTCGGCGCGGCCGTCGTGCGCGCACTCGGCCTGATCGGCCACGCCACCGTGCAGTGCTTCCACGACGCCGCCGGCAGCCGGCTGATCGAGGTCAACCCGCGCTTCGGCGGCGGGGCCGCGCTCGGCTTCGCGGCCGGCGCCGACTCGCCGCGCTGGCTGCTGCGTCTGGCGCGCGGCGGCAGCATCGAGCCGCAGCTCGGCTGCCAGCGCGACGGCCTGTACCTGCTGCGCCACAGCCACGACGTGTTCGTGGCGGCGGAGGACGTATGCCGCTGATGCCCGCGCCACCTGCGCCCGCCGTCGTGCTGCTCGATCTCGACGACACGCTGTACGCCGAGCGCGACTGGCTGCTGAGCGGCTGCCGCGCGGTGGCCGCGCGCGCCGAAGCGCTGCTCGGGCGTTCGGCCGCCGAACTCTACGACTGGCTGCTGCAGCGGCTGCTGACCGAGGGCCGCGAGCGTCTGTTCGATGCGCTGCTCGCCGCGCACGGGCGCTGCGACCCGGCGCTCAGTGCGCTGCTCGTGCATGTGTTTCGCAGTCACCGGCCGCGGCTGACGGCTTTTGCCGACGTGGCGCCGGCGCTGGCGGCCTGGCGCGCGCGCGGTTGCGGGCTCGGGCTGATCACCGACGGCGTCAGCTGCGTGCAGCACGCCAAGCTCGACGGCCTCGGCCTGCGCGCCGGCTTCGATCTGGTGCTCTGCACCGACGACCTGCCCGGGGCAGCGCGCAAGCCCGCGCCGCTCGCCTTCCAGCTCGCGCTCGCGCACTTCGGCTGCGCGCCGGAGCAGGCCGTCTACATCGGCGACGATCCGTCCAAGGATTTCCTCGCGCCGCGCGCGCTCGGCATGCGCACGCTGCGCATCGACCGTCACCTGCCCTGGCCGCTGCAGTCGCGCCGCGACTTTCCGGACAGTCACCAGGCACACCGCACCATCGAATCGCTGGCGGAAGCGGCGGCACCGGATGCGTCCGGACTCGCCGCCTGATGCCGCCCGTGCTGGAGAACGTCATCATGAGTTGCACAGGCTTTGAAATCGCCGGCCGCCGGATCGGTCCGGACGCACCGCCGTTCGTGATCGCCGAGATGTCCGGCAACCACAACCAGTCGCTGCAGCGCGCGCTCGCCATCGTCGATGCCGCGGCGGCGGCCGGTGCGCACGCCATCAAGCTGCAGACCTATACCGCCGACACGATGACGCTCGACCTCGACGAGGGCGAGTTCCACATCGATGACCCGGCGAGTCTCTGGCGCGGCGAGTCGCTGTACCGGCTCTACCGTCAGGCCTACACGCCCTGGGAATGGCACGCGCCGCTGTTCGCGCGTGCCCGCGAGCACGGGCTGATCGCCTTCAGCACGCCCTTCGATGCGAGTGCCGTCGATTTCCTCGACAGTCTCGACGTGCCGGCCTGGAAGGTCGCGTCCTTCGAGAACACCGACCTGCCGCTGATCCGGCGCATGGCCGCCACCGGCAGGCCGATGATCATCTCGACCGGCATGGCGACGGTCGGCGAACTCGACGAGACGGTACGCACGGCGCGCGCCGCCGGCTGCCGGGACCTCGTGCTGCTCAAGTGCACGAGCACCTATCCGGCAACGCCGGCCGACACCCACCTGCTGACGCTCCCGCACCTGCGCGCGCTGTTCGGCTGCGAGGTCGGACTGTCGGATCACACGATGGGGCTCGGGGTTGCGGTCGCCGCGGTCGCGCTCGGGGCCAGCGTCATCGAGAAGCACTTCACGCTGGCGCGTGCCGATGGCGGCGTCGATTCGGCGTTCTCGATCGAGCCGCACGAACTTGCGCAACTCGTCACCGAATCGGAACGCGCCTGGCAGGCGCTCGGTGCCATCCACTACGGCCCGACCGCCCGCGAAGTGCCGTCGCTGCGCCACCGCCGCTCGCTGTACGCGGTGCGCGACATCGCCGCCGGCGAAGCCTTCACGGCCGACAACGTGCGCGCCATCCGTCCCGGCCTCGGCCTGCCGCCGAAGGAGCTCGAACGCGTGCTCGCAAGCCGCGCGCGCCGCGCGATCCGCCGCGGCGAACCGCTCGCCTACGAGCTGCTCGGCTGAACCACGCGCTGCCGCCACGCCCCGGACGCGGGCTGATCCCGCGGCATCGACGACCGGGACTCGCCGCTGCGGGTTTCGTTGTGCGACAGCGGCGAACCCATGCCGGGCAGAGGATCACGCCTGCCGCGCAGGGAAGTGCAGATGGCGCGCATCGA
>NZ_DAOLKE010000067.1:10551-13977 GCF_035331805.1 Plasticicumulans sp.
TCGATGACGCACATCGATACGGGGTGTGCCGCCTTGGCTTCGCCGCTCGCAGCGCACCCCGAGCCGTCGGCGCGGGGCGGTGGCACAGGGGCCGGAGGCGAGCTGCGGCCGCGGTCCGGCCGGCGCACGGCGAACGGGCCTCGCGGCCATCCGTCGATCCGGGAAAGCCGGGGTGCCCGCAACTACAGTCGGTGCGCCGCTGAAAACCCGGCCATTTCCTTCCTGCCTGCGCCGCACGCCGGCGCACCGATCCTGCGAGCCCGCGATGACCCAGGGACCGACCGCTTCCCGCCCCACGGCTGCCGCTGCCGGCGACGATGAACTGACGCGCGCCGTGCTGCATCACCAGGTCGGCGAGCTGGCCGAGGCCGAAGCCTTGTACCGCGCCGCCCTCGCGCGCCAGCCCGACGATGCGCCGGTGCTGAACCTGCTCGGGCAGATCCGGCTGGAGCGTGGTGATGCACAGGAGGCGGCGGCACTGCTCGGCCGGGCCTGGCAGCTCGCGCCGCAGACGCCGGGGCTGGCGCTGGTGCTTGGGCAGGCACTGCATGCGCACGGGCAGCTCGCGGCGGCGCGTGACTGCCTGCAGCAGGCGCGGCAGGCTGCGCCGGCCGATGCCGGGCTGCTCGCCGAACTGGCCTCGGTCGAGCAGGACGACGGTCACTTTGCCGCCGCTGCCGCGCTGCTGCGCGAGCGCCTCGCGCAGGCGCCCGAGGATGCGCACGCGGCCTGGCATCTGGCGCTGGCGCTGCTCAGCCTCGGCGAGCTCGACGCCGGCTGGGCGCAGTACGAGGCGCGCAGTCGCGTGTTCGGCGTCGATTACACCGGCCTCGGCATGCAGCGCTGGGACGGCACGCCGCTCGATGGCGACGGCGAGGCACTGCTGCTGCTGGCCGAGCAGGGCGTCGGCGACGAGATCCTGTTCGCTTCCTGCGTGCCCGATGCGCTGGCGCGCGCCGAATCCGTGACACTGTTCTGCGATCCGCGCCTGCAGCCGCTGTTCGCGCGCTCGTTCCCGGGCGCGAGCGTGCTGCCGCTCGTGCGCGGTGGCGGCGTGCAGCGCAGCGTCGAGCGTCCGGCCTGCACGCATTACCTCGAAGCCGGCAGCCTGCCGCGGTGGTTCCGCCGCCGGATCGAGGACTTCCCGGCCGTGCCCGGCTATCTGCTCGCCGATGCCGCGCGTGCCGCGCACTGGCGACGCTGGCTCGCCGGGCTCGGCAAGGGCCTGAAGATCGGTCTCTGCTGGAGGAGCGGCCTGCGCGGCGGGGCCCGCGAACGCCATTACGCCGCGCTCGAAGCCATGGCGCCGCTGTTCGGGGTGCCGGGCGTGCGCTGGGTCAGCGTGCAGTACGACCCGTCCGCGCCGGAACTGGCGGCCGCGCAGGCGCGCTTCGGCGTCCCGATCGCCGAGCCGCCGGGGCTTGACCAGCGCAACGCGCTCGACGAGGTCGCGGCCCTGCTCGATGGCCTCGATCTGGTGATCTCGGCGAGCACCGCGGTCGCCGAACTCGCCGCCGCGCTCGGCGTGCCGGTCTGGCGCTTCCTGACCGGCAGCGGCTGGCCGATGCTCGGCACCGATGCGATGCCTTGGCATCCGACGCAGCGGCTGTGGTCGCGCCCGCCCGATCAGCCCGACTGGCAGCCGACCTTCACGGCGATGGCGCAGGCACTGGCGAAGGTGCCGCCCCGCGAGCGCCCGGCGGATGCCGTCGCCAGCCGTCAGCTCGACGCCGCGCTGGCGCTGTTTCGCAAAGGCCGCCACGCCCCGGCGCGCGAGGCCGCGGTGACGCTGACAGGCCAGCGGCCCGATCTCGCCGGCGTCTGGCATCTGCTCGGGCTGGCGGCGCGCGAAGGCGGGGAGGGGGCGCTGGCGCACGCCGCCTTCGTGCGCGCGCTGACGCTGACGCCGCAGGAGCCGAGCCTCGCGTACAACTTCGGCGCACTGGCGGAGCGCGGCGGCGCGCTCGATCTGGCGATCCACCTGTACCGCCGGGCGCTGCGGCGGGCCGGCGACTGGCCGGAGGCGCGTCTGGCGCTGGCCGAGACCCTGACCCGCCGCGGCGGTGCGGCCCTCGATGCCAATGCGGCCGCCGCGGCGCTGCCGGACTTCGAGGCCGCGCTGGCGCTGGAGCCGACGCTCGCCGATGCCTGGAACAACGCCGGGCTGGCCCTGCTGCGTGCCGGCCGGCCGCAGGAGGGCTGCGCGGCGCACGACACCGCTCAGCAGCTCGCACCCGCCGATGTCCGCTACCGCTGGAACGCCGCTTACACACGCCTCGCCGCCGGTGATCTCGCCGGCGGCTGGGCCGACTACCGCTGGCGCTGGCGCGGCATCCACGTGCCGAACGACTACCCGTTTCCGGAAGCCGCGCCGGGCGAATCACTCGCCGGGCGGCATGTGCTGGTGTTCGCCGAGCAGGGCCTCGGCGACGAGATACTGTTTTCGACCTGTCTGCCGGATCTGCTCGCCGAGGCGCGGGCCGTGACGCTGGAGTGCGACCCGCGGCTGGTGCCGCTGTATGCGAGGAGCTTCCCCGGCGTGCGCCTGATCGGCAGCCGGCGCAGCGGTCTCGACTGGGAGCGGCTCGCTGCGGACATCGACGTGAAGCTGCCGCTCGGTGAACTCGCCTGCCGCTACCGCCCGAGGCTCGATGCCTTCCCGCCGCAACCGGCGCTGCCGCTGCGCGCCGGGGCCGATGCGGTCCGCCACTGGCAGCAGCGCCTGCACGCGGTGTTCGACGCCGGCGTCACGGTCGGACTGGTCTGGCGCAGCGGCCTGCGGGCGGCGAACCGCACGAACCTGTATCCGCCGCTCGCCGGTCTGGCGCGCACGCTGGCGGCGCGTGCGCAACTGCGCGTCGTCGTGCTGCAGCACGATGCCGAGCCCGCCGAGCTGGAGGCGCTGACGGCGGCCGGCGTGCCGTGGTGGCGGCCGGAGGATCTCGACCTGCGCGACGACCTCGATGGCCTCGCGGCGCTGCTGACGGCGCTCGATCTCACCCTCGGGGCCGCGACGGCCACGACCGAACTCGCCGGTGCGCTCGGGCGGCCGGCGTGGCGGCTGTACCCGTATCCGGCCTGGGTCGCGCTCGGCAGCGGCGGCTGTCCGTGGCATCCGCAGATGCTCGAATTCACCAGGGCGGGCGGCATCGATGCGCCGTGGGAGGCGCTGCTCGCCGGGCTCGGCGCGACGCTCGATGCGGCGCTGGCGCCGGTCGCCTCGCCGGCGGCACCGACGCTCGCCGCCCTGCTCGATGAACTGCTCGGCGAAGGCCAGTGCGCGGTGCTCGCCGGTGATGTGTCGGCCGAATGGGCACTGCCCGAGGTGATGCAGCGCCTCGGACCCGACGGCCTGCTGCTGCGCTTCGATCCGGATGGCACGGGGCCGGCGGCCGGCACGCTGTGGCCGGGCCGGCTGGCGGCGGC
>NZ_DAOLKE010000068.1:0-3773 GCF_035331805.1 Plasticicumulans sp.
GACACGTCGAGCACCGGGCCGAGCACGTCGAGCACGGCGTCGAGCTTGGCGCGGTACAGCGCACGGTTGGCCTGCACGTGCGCCTCGTCGCCCCAGGCCGCGACGCTCGCCGCCTGCGTGCTGCCGGGCAGCGCGCAGCCGTGATAGGTGCGGTACTGCAGGAAGGCGGCGAGCACGTCGGCATCGCCGGCGACGAAGCCCGAACGCAGGCCGGGCAGGTTCGAGCGTTTCGACAGCGAGTTGAACACCACGCAGCGGCGGTAGTCGTGGCGGCCGAGCCGGGCACAGGCTTCGAGCAGGCCGACCGGCGGCGCGGCTTCGTCGAAGTAGATCTCGGAGTAACACTCGTCGGCGGCGATCACGAAACCGAACTCGTCGGCCTTGTCGATCAGCTTCGCGAGCGTCGCGGCCGGCGTCACGGCGCCGGTCGGGTTGCCGGGCGAGCAGAGATACAGCAACTGGCAGCGCGCCCAGACCTCCTCTGGCACGGCGTCGTAATCGGGCAGGAAGCCGGTTCCGGCCGGTGTGTTCAGGAAGTACGGCTCGGCCCCGGCGAGCAGCGCCGCGCCTTCATAGATCTGATAGAACGGATTCGGCATCAGCACCAGCGGCCGGCCCGCGGCCGTGTCGCTGCGCGCCACCACCGCCTGCGCGAACGCGAACAGCGCCTCGCGCGTGCCGGCCACCGGCAGCACCTGCCGGTCCGCATCGAGTCCCGCCAGCCGGTAGCGGCGCACCGCCCAGTCAGCGATCGCGGCGCGCAGCGCCGGCGTGCCCCGGGTCAGCGGGTAGTTCGACAGCGCACCGAGGTTCGCGACCAGCGCATCGAGCGCGAGCTGCGGCGCCGGATGCTGCGGCTCGCCGATGTACAGCGGGATGTGCGCGAGCCCGTGCGGCGCGTGCAGGCCGGACTTCAGCCGGGCCAGCTTCTCGAACGGATAGGGTTGCAGGCGGTCGAGATCGGGATTCATGCGCGAAGTATCGGTACGGATCGGTCCGGCAAGGGGCGCGGAGTATAAGCCGCGCGGGCGCGGGCACCATAGCCGCGGCCGGCCATGGTATTGTGCGCGCACGCAACAATCCGTTGCTTTGTTGTCGATTATCCAGACTGATACATCATGTCGATTGCACGTCTGCTTTCTGCTGCGGCGCTGGCCGCACTGCTGTCGGCCTGCATGCCGCTGTCCCCGCTGCCGGCCGAAGCGCCCGCCGATGCAACGGCCGTCAGCGGCCGCTTGCCGAAGGCCGATCTCATCCTCGTGAAGAAGTCCGACCGCCGGTTGACGCTGCTGAGAAACGGCAGGGAAATCAAAAGCTACAAGGTTTCGCTCGGCCGCAATCCGGTCGGCCAGAAGGTCGCTGCCGGCGACGGGCGCACGCCCGAAGGCGATTACCTGATCGACTGGCGCAAGCCGGACAGCAAGTTCTACAAGGCGCTGCACATCTCGTATCCGCGCGTCAGCGACCGGCGCACCGCCGAGGAAGCCGGCCGCAACCCCGGTGGCGCGATCATGATCCACGGCCTGCCGAATGACCGGCCGCGCGCGCATCACTATCTGCCGGGCATCGACTGGACCGAGGGCTGCATCGCGGTCACCAACCGCGAGATGGACGAGATCTGGCACTCGGTGCGCGACGGCACGCCGATCCGCATCCTGCCCTGAGGCCGCATCCCGGACCGGCGGCGGCTTGACGGTCCCCGGTGGCCGGTCGAGGCTGAGGCAGTCCTTAGACTGCCGCCGCAACCGCCGATGACCGAGTCCGCTGCCCCTGATACCGATCCGCGCGCGCGGGTCGACGACGAACTCGACCGCCTGCTCGCCGCCGGCGCCATCGGTCCGCTCGATCGCGAGTTTGCGCGCCTGCTCCAGCGCCTCGTTCCGAAGCCGGCGCCACGCGCCGGCCTGCTCGCCGCCGCGCTCGCCAGCCGCCAGATCGGTCTCGGCCATGTCTGCCTGCCGCTGACCGGCTTCGAAGGCTTCCGCCGCCGCCTGCTCGCCGAGGATGAACAGGGCCCGGCGATCTGGGCCCCGGCTGCGGCCGAGTGGATCGAGCGGCTGCGCCGGTGGCCGGCGGTCGGCAGTCCCGGCGAGTTCCGGCCGCTGGTGCTCGATGCGGACGGCCGGCTGTATCTGTACCGCTACTGGCGCTACGAGACCGGGCTGGCGGCGCGGCTGGTGGAGCTTGCGCAGGCGCCGGTGCGCGTCGATGAGCCACGGCTCCGGCAGGGGCTGGACCGGCTGTTTCCGCAGGCGGCCGCGGACGCCGCCGGCCCGGACCTGCAGCGGCTGGCCTGCGCCAATGCGGCGCTCTCCCGGCTCGCACTGATCTGCGGCGGACCCGGCACCGGCAAGACCACGACGCTCGCGAAGCTGCTGGCGCTGCTGCTGATGCACGATGACGACAGCCTGCGCATCCGGCTGGCGGCGCCGACCGGCAAGGCGGCGGCGCGCATGCTCGAAGCGCTGCGCGGTGCCCGCGACCGGCTGGCCGGGCAGCTCGAACCCGCGCTGCTCGCGGCGCTGCCGACCGATGCCTCGACGCTGCACCGGCTGCTCGGCGTGCGTCCGGATTCGACGGCGCGCTTTCGCCACGACGCCGGACATCCGCTCGCGCTCGACGTGCTGGTGATCGACGAGGTGTCGATGGTCGATCTGCCGCTGCTCGCCAAGACTGTCGCCGCGCTGCCGGCGCACGCGCGGCTGATCCTGCTCGGTGACCAGGATCAGCTCGCCTCGGTCGAGGCCGGAGCCGTGCTCGGCGAACTCGGCGCGCAGGCCGGTGCCCCGTCGCCGCAGCGGGCCGCGCAGCTCGCGGCGATCAGCGGCTGCACCATCGAGGCCGATCCCGAACCGCTGCTGCCGCCGCTGCGCGACTGCGTGGCGCTGCTGCGGCGCAGCTACCGCTTCTCCGGCGCCAGCGGCATCGGGGCGCTGGCGCGCGCCGTCAATGCCGGCGATGCCGGGGCCGCGCTCGCGCAGCTCGAAGCCGGCGCCGAAGACCTGCAGTGGTCGCAGGCGACGGCGATCGAGGCGGTGATCGAGCGGGCGCGCAGCGGTTATCGAAGCTATCTGCAGCTGCTCGGCACCGCCGCGGCGGCGCAGGACCCGCAGGCACTGCACGCAGCCTTCGCGCGCTTTCGCGTGCTCGGTGGCCTGCGCAGCGGGGCACTCGGGGTCGAGACGCTGAACGCGCGGCTGGAACGCGAGGCGCGCCGGGCCGCCGGCCGGCCGGACACGGCGCTGTGGTATCCGGGCCGGCCGGTGATGGTGCTGCGCAACGACTACGGCCTGAACCTCTACAACGGCGATATCGGCATCGCCACCGTCGACGCCGAAGGCACGCTCGCCGTGCAGTTCCCGCGGCCCGAGGGCGGCTTCCGCGCACTGCCGGTCGCGCGCCTGCCCGAGCACGAGCCGGTGTTCGCGATGACCGTGCACAAGTCGCAGGGCTCGGAGTACGACGAGGTGCTGCTGGTCGCGCCGCCGGCCGACTCGCCGCTGGCGACGCGCGAACTGCTGTACACGGGCCTGACGCGCGCGCGCGCGCAGCTCGGCATCGTCGCATCCGCAGAGGCGGTCCAGGTCGCCTGCAGCCGGCGCGTCGCGCGGGACTCGGGGCTTGCCGGGCGTCTGGCCGAGGCTGCGGCCGGCACGCTGGTGCAGCCCCCGGGCGTGTCGCCGCGCACGCCCGGCTGATTCCGGATGGCAAGCGCCGGAGGAGGCGCCGTACCGGCGCGCGCTGCCTTCGGCGGTGAGCGGCAGGCGCCGTGT
>NZ_DAOLKE010000068.1:3873-10173 GCF_035331805.1 Plasticicumulans sp.
CATGACCGGGCGCGGTTGCCGGCGGGGATCCCATCGCGACTGCCTGACCGGCGTCAGGGCGGAGGTCGATGTCGGCTTGCATGATGGATCATAAGCCAGACCAATTCTTTTTCTGGTCATACCAACTTACCAGTTGGCGACGCAGCAACCCCCGACTAAGCTTCGCCCGGCTGTTTTCACCATCCGATAAGAGGAGAGCCAACATGGCCTACAGCATCGGCACCATCCTGTACGCAACCGACCTCGGCCCGCGCAGCCTCGAAGTCTTCCAGCACGCCGTCGGCTATGCCCGCCAGTTCGGCGCGAAGATGCACGTGATCACCTGCATCGAGGCGATCGGCGACTACGCCAACGTCACGCTCGACACCTACGTGCCGGCCGAAGTCATCGCGCAGATCCGCGAGGACGGCATCAAGCGCATCAACGAGGAGATCGAGACCCGCTTCAACCGTCACGACGCCGCGCACCCGGACAACACCTGCCGCGAGGTCATCGCCTCGGTGCAGATCATCGAAGGCAGCGCTGCCGACGTCGTGCTGAGCGAGCAGAAGCGTCTGAATGCCGACCTGATCGTGCTCGGCTCGCACGGTCACACCGCGCTTGGCGAGATGCTGATCGGCTCGGTCGCGCACAAGGTCACCGTGAAGTCGCCGGTGCCGGTGCTGCTGGTGCCGATCAATCAGTGAGCCTGCAGTGAGCCTGCCGGCACCAGGCCGGTCTGCTCCATGTCCGGACCCCGCGCGGCTGCAAGGCCTCGCGGGGTTTTTCATGTCCGGTTTCATGTACAGGCTGCAGATGGTGCGCTGCACAAAACATGAACGATTGTAAAGAATTTACAAGGCACTGATGGGTTTGATGTTTCTGCAATAATTGCCCGAATCTGCAGGGTCGCTCGTCCCTGCATCCCGCCGGCATCGCCGGTGTCCGGTCCGATTGCAGTGCCTTCCCTCCGGCAGGTGTCCCATGTCTTCCCCGTTTTCCGTGCGCTGCGCACGATCCGGCCTTGTCATCGCCACGCTGTTGCTGCCGGTGCTGCCGGTACAGGCGCTGACGTTCAACTTCATCGCCGATGCCGGCATGGATGCGCAGGCCTACGATGCCTTCGTGCGTGCCGGCAACCGCTGGAGCAGCGTCTTCACCGATCCGGTCACGGTCAATCTGCGCATCGGCTATTCGGCGCTCGCCAGTGGCGTGCTGGCCCAGGCCTCCTCGACGCAGACGATCGTGCCCTACACGAATTTCGTCAGCGCCCTGCGGGCCGATCGCACCAGCAGCCAGGACACGACGGCAGTCAGCAATCTGTCGGCCGACCTGAAATTCCTGACCAACCGTACCAGTGACAGCCCGAACGGTCCGGGTTCGGCGACGCCGTATCTCGACGATGACGGTTCCTTCAACAACCAGTACCTGCGCATGACCTCGGCCAACGCCAAGGCCCTGGGACTGATGTCGGCGACCGCGACGGGCACCGATGCGACGATCACGTTCAGCAACGCGTTCAGTTACGACTTCAAGCCCTGGGACGGCATCGTGGCCGGGACTTTCGATTTCACCGGTCTGGCCTCCCACGAGATCGGTCATGCGCTCGGCTTCGTGTCGGGCGTCGACATCCTCGATTATTACGCCGGCCACGGCGGGCCGTACGGCGAGGACAACTTCCTGCTCGATCCGCTGGACCTGTTCCGCTACAGCGTCGACAGCGCCGCGCTCGGCGTTGCCGATTTCACGGCCGATGCGCGCGCCAAGTATCTGTCCCTGAACGACGGGCGCACGCTTCTCGATTCCCTGTCGACCGGCGTCTATTACGGCGACGGTCGTCAGGACAGTCACTGGAAGGACAATCTCGGCATCGGCGTCATGGATCCCACCGCCGCCGCCGGTGAACTGCTCAAATTCGGCGAGGCAGACCTGCGGGCGCTGGATGTGGTCGGCTGGAACCGGATTTCCGCGACCGGCAGCGCGGCTTCGGCCCCGGGCAGTGCCGGCATCGCCGGTACGGCGGCGGTCCCGGCCAATGCCGTCGATGTCGATGCGCCCGCCACGCTGTGGCTGCTCGGCAGTGCAGCCCTCCTGCTGCTTGCCCGGCGCCGGACCGCGGGAGCGGGCTGATTCAGCGCCAGACCTTCAGCAGCGCGGCGATCTTGCGCCAGAACGGCTCGCGCTCGTCGGACAGCAGATCGAGAAAGTCCGACAGGCGCTTGGATTTCATGACCGTGTAGAACGTCACCCAGGTCGTCGCGGCGAGCACGCCGAGGAAATACAGCGCCTTGCCGGCCGGTGACAGTCCGTCGAAGCCGAGCAGGTTCATGCCGAAGAACCCGGTCACCGTCGTGCCGATCAGGCCGAAGGCGGTGACCACGGTCAGGCGCACGACGGTGTTGGCCTGGCGGCGCAGCGAGTCGGAATCGAGATAGATGTTCATGTCCTCGATGCGCTCGCGCACCTCGGTGTAGAGGGCCTCGGTGCCGAGGAATTCACGCTGCATCCGGTACAGCTCGCGCGCATGGTACTGGTCGGAGAGCTGCCGGAACCAGTAGCGGTGCGTGAAGCGCAGGAAGATTTCCTTGATCCTGCGGATCTCGCGCTTGAAGCGCTTGACCGATTCCGGGTCGTGGATGTCGAGCTGCTTCAGCCAGTAGCCGAGCCGGTCCGCCATCATGAACAGCGCCGCCTTGTGCAGGTGCGGGATCAGGAACAGCAGGAAGTACTGATGGCGGAACTGCTCCAGCAGGCTCGCGCCCGGCGTGTAGAAGTACGGCGACTGCGCGCTGCCGACCATCATGAAAGCCTCGCCGCAGCAGAGGTAGCGCCCGCCCGGGGTGGCGTCCGGTGCCGTGTGCCAGAAGCGGTCGTAACAGTGGCGGGCCTCGAAGCCATCGGCCTCGGCCCCGCAGTACGGCGCGCGTTCCGGCGGGCCGGGCGGGGTCACGAAGGTCAGGCGCATGAAGTCGTTGCGGCTCAGCTGGCGCGGATCGCCGTCGATCGCCAGATAACCCATGACCGGCATGCGGTGGTATTCGAGCTGGCGGTAGCGCAGCACGCCGCCTGCGTCCGAGTGATGCTGCACCAGCGGCCGCAGGATGAAATCCCAGTGCGCGGCCTCGGTCGGTGCGCGGTACTCGCAGACGTGGCGCAGGAATCTGCCGCGGTCCTCGTAATCGGAGGCTGCGAGCACGCTGCCATCGGCGGCCAGCCATTCGACGCGCTGCAGGCAGTGGCCGCCGCTGCCGTCGGCCTCCCAGTAGACCGGATAGGCGCGGCCGAAGCGGAACATCAGGTCCTGCACGACCTGCAGGTCGAGATCCGAGCCGTACAGCTCGATCGTCAGCACCGTCACATCGAGGTCATAGAAGAAGTACAGGTCGACGTGTGCGACCTCCAGCACCAGCACCGGGCGCTGCGGATCGGCGAAGGTGCAGCGCACGCGCTTCACGTCGTTGCGCCGGAACACGCGGATCGGGGATTCCGCCGGCTTCGACACCCGGCCCTTGCCGTCGCCGTACAGGAAGCGGCGCACGTGCGGCAGGAAGGTCACGAACTCGCCGTAGTGGCGCTCCTGGAAGCCGGCCGGATCGCCGGTGAACTCGTCGTCGACCTCGCGCCACGGATGCTGCGCCTGCGACTGTTCGAGCACCTGCCAGTGGTTCTGGATCTGGCTGTCGGCGCGCAGCGGCATCAGCTGCAGCGGCCAGAGCAGGATCTCGCGGAAATGGCTCACGCGCGGGCAGCGGGCAGCAGCATCGGTCATGGCGGACGGCACTCGGGCGAGGGGCTGCGAGTATAGGCAGGCGCAGCACAAGGGCCCGCGCGCCGGGCGTAGCGGATACCATGGGTGACTGTGTCATTCCGTTTCCGCGCCGGAGTCCGTCCTCTTGCCCCCGAATTTGACCGCTGCCGCGCTGCGTCGCGGCCGGGCGATCGTGCTGATGGCCATCGCCTATTTCGTCCTTGCCCGGCTCGGGCTGCTGCTGGCGATCCCCCCCGGTTATGCGACGGCGATCTGGCCGCCGTCGGGCATCGCGCTCGCCGGCGTGCTGCTCTACGGCGCACGCGTTGCGCCGGGCATCTGGCTCGGATCGTTCGTCGCCAACGCCGTGACCGCCGCCGACCTCTCCGGTCTGCCGGCGCTGCTGCACAGCCTGCTGCTGCCGGCCGTGATCGGCTGCGGCGCGATGCTGCAGGCCCTCTTCGGCGCCTGGCTGATCCGGCGCTGGGTCGGGTTTCCGGGGCCGCTGCAGCGCGAGCGCGAGATCATCGCCTTCCTGCTGCTCGGCGGGCCGGTCGGCTGCCTGCTGTCGGCCAGCATCGGCGCGAGCGCGCTGGTGCTGGCCGGGGTCGTGGCGGCGCACGCCTGGGCGTTCACGTGGTGGAACTGGTGGGTCGGCGACAGCATCGGCGTGCTGGTGGTCACGCCGCTGGTGCTGGTGGCGCTGGGCCGGCCGCGGCGGCTGTGGCGCCGGCGGGCCCTGACCGTGGCCGGGCCGCTGACCATCACGTTCGCAGCCGCGGTGCTGGTGTTCGTGTGGACCAGCGGGCGCGAGCAGGCGCGGCTGCAGGCCGAGTTCGATGCGCGGGCCGCGGCGCTCGCCTCGGCGCTGTCCGACAATTTCGATGATTACGTCGGCGTGCTGTATTCGCTGCGCGATTTCTACGCCGCCTCGCAGGATGTCGAGTCCGAGGAGTTCGCGCGGTTCGCGCAGCCTGCGCTGCAGCGCCATCCGGGTCTGCGGGCGCTGTCGTGGAACCGCGTGCTCGATGACGGGCAGCGCGATGCCTGGGAGCAGGCGATGCGCGCAGGCGGTCAGCCCGGCTTCACACTGACCGAGCGCGCTGCGGATGGTCAGCTGCAGCCGGCGGCGCGCCGGTCTGCCTACGTCGCCATCGAAACCATCGTCCCCGATCGCGGCAATCACAGTGCGATCGGTTACGACGTGGCCTCGGACCCGGTGCGGCGTGCGGCGATGGAGCGGGCGCGCGACAGCGGCCAGCCGGTCGCCACCAGCCGCATCGCGCTGGTGCAGGACGCCAGCGCCGCGCGCGGGATGCTGGTGTTCATGCCGATCTATGCCAACGATCAGCCGGTCGAGACCATCGAACAGCGGCGCGAAGCGCTGCGCGGCTACGGCGTCGGCGTGTTCCTGATCGACGAGATCGTGGCCACGGCCGTGCGCGGGCTGGCGCCGCAGGGCATCGAACTGCGCATCCGCGAGGCCGGGGCCAGGCTGCTGTGCAGCTACCGTGACCCGGGACCCTGCCGGGACGACGGGATGGAACCGGCGCCGGCGGCCCGCGGCACGCTGCTCTGGACCTCGGAGCGCGAATTCGCCGGCAACCGCTGGCGGCTGGATCTGGTGTCGACAGCCGAGTACGAGGCCGCGCAGCGCAGCCTGGTGGCCTGGGCGGTGCTCGCCGGCGGGCTGCTGTTCACCGGCCTGCTCGGGGCCTTCCTGCTCGCGGTCAGCGGCCGTGCCGCCGTGGTCGAGCGCCTGGTCGAGGAGCGCACGCGCGCGCTGGAGGCGGCCAACGTTGCGCTCGCACACGAGATTGCCGAGCGCCGGCGCTACGAGACACGGCTGCAGGAGCAGAACGTCGAGCTGGTCGCCGCCAGCCGCGCCAAGGATCGCTTCCTCGCCAGCATGTCGCACGAGCTGCGCACGCCGCTGAACGCGATCATCGGCTTCACCGGCATCCTGCTGATGAAGCTGTCCGGGCCGCTCAGTGCCGAGCAGGAGCAGCAGCTGCGCACGGTGCGCAGCGCCGCCGATCACCTGCTGGCGCTGATCAGCGACCTGCTCGATCTCGCCCGCATCGAATCCGGTGCCGCCGAGCTGTCGCGCGAGCCGGTCGATCTGGCCGAGGTGCTCGCCGAGACGCAGCGCACGCTGCTGCCGCTCGCCGGCGAGCGCGGTCTGGTGCTGGCGCTGCAGGTGCCGGACGGCGACTGGACGGTCCCGTGCAACCGTCGCGCCTTCGGCCAGATCGTGCTGAACCTCGCCGGCAACGCCATCAAGTTCACGCCGGCCGGGCGCATCGACGTGCGGCTGGCACGCATCGCCGATGGCAGTGGCGAGCGCATCCAGCTCAGCGTCAGCGACACCGGCCCGGGCCTCGACCCGGAGGCGCAGGCCCGGCTGTTCCGGCCCTTCGAACAGCTCGGCACGCCGGCCCGTCAGGAGGGCACCGGCCTCGGCCTGTACCTGAGCCAGAAGCTCGCGCACCAGCTCGGCGGCCACATCAGCTGCCGCAGCAAGCCGGGGGAGGGCTGCACGTTCACGCTGGTGCTGCCGACCGGCGAGTGAA
>NZ_DAOLKE010000068.1:10273-13711 GCF_035331805.1 Plasticicumulans sp.
CCGCGAAAAAGCAGAACCGCCGCGGCCCCTGCGGGCGGCGGCGGTCCGGATCGGCAGACCGGGCGGCGCGTTCAGCGCCGCGGCGGCATCAGGCAGCCTTCGAGAACGACTGCACCGACTTCGGCAGCTCGGCAGCGGCTTCTTCGGCCAGCTTGTCGAACTCGGCCTTGACGCCGGCGCCGAGGTCGGCATAGGCCTTGGCGTCGTCCATCAGCTTCTGGCCCAGGCTCTTGGCGAGCTCGACCTGATCCGCGGCGAAGGCCTGCAGGCTCTTGAGGTCGGTGACTTCGGCCGCGGCCTTCAGGCGGGCGATGGTCAGGTCGGTGTAGCTCTGCAGCGTGCTCAGCTGCAGCGCGACCAGCTTCTCCAGGCTGGCGACGGCCAGCTTGTTGGCCTTGACGACCGGGGCGCCGAGGGTCTTGGTCTGCTCGAAGAACTTCTCGAAGTTGTCGGCCATGGCTACTTCCTCCAAAGGGGTCAAGCGTTGGGTTGAACGATCATGTTGCGAAGCAGCATATCGACATTCATGTTGCCGTGCAACATAGATGACCAAGATTTCATTAAGGTTATTCGGCTGACCGTACTGCGCTGTTCCGGCTCGGATAAATGAGCCGGCGATGACGCCGGCAGCCCGCCTGCTTATGATGCGCGCCCCCTGCCGCCACCCGGATGCCGTCCCGCATGTGGTTCAAGAGCCTGATGCCGTTTCGCTTCACCGAACCCTGCACGCTCGATCCCGACACGCTCGCCGAGGCGCTCGCGCACGCGGCCTTCCGGCCCTGCGGTTCGCAGGACCTCGTCACCTGCGGCTGGGTGCCGCCGCTCGGCGGCGAGGACGGCGCGCTGGTGCACGCGGCCGGCGGCTTCTGGCTCGTGTGCCTGCAGAGCGAGGACAAACTCCTGCCGGCCTCGGTGATCCGTGCCGCGCTCGATGAGCGCGTTGCCGAGATCGAGGACCGCGAGGCACGCAAGGTCCGGCGCAAGGAAAAGGAAACGCTGCGCGACGAGGTCCTGCTCGACCTGCTGCCGCGCGCGTTCACGCGGCGCAAGCGCCTGTACGCCTACCTCGATCCGCGCGGCGGCTGGCTGGTGGTCAACGGCACGCCGGGCAAGGCGGTCGATGACTTCACCTCGCTGCTGCGCAAGGCCGCCGGCAGCCTGCCGATCGCGCCGCTGCGCACTGCCGCGGTGCCGGCGAGCGTGCTGACCGGCTGGCTCGGGGGCGCGCCGGCCGACTGGCAGGTCGGCGACGAATGCGAGCTGCGCGATGCCGGCGAGGAGGGCGGCATCGTGCGCTGCAAGGGCCAGGACCTCGGCGGTGACGAGATCCGTACGCATCTTGCCGCCGGCAAGCAGGTCACGCGCCTGGCCGTCGAATGGCAGGAGCGGCTGTCCTGCGTGCTCGGTGACGATCACGCCGTGCGCCGGCTGCGCTTTCTCGATGTCGTGCAGGAGCAGCTCGCCGATCTCAACGCCGAGACCGTCGCCGAGGAACTCGACGCGCGCTTCGCGCTGATGACGCTCGAACTCGCGGCCTTCCTGCCGGCGCTGGTCAGCGCTTTCGGCGGCGAGGCGCCGGCAGCGGCCTGAGCGCCCGCACGGCCGCGTCGCAAGTGGCGCTTGCCGGATTGTCGCGGCCGGTTTCCTAAGGTCGATGCGCGGGCATGCCGCCCGCCATCCCCGACCGCAAGGAGACGCTGACGCCATGACCGGCCGTCTGAACCCCGCCAAGCTGTTCTGTACCGCCGTCCTGATGCTGGTCGCAGGCCTCGCCCACGCCGCCGAACTGCGCGAGCTGCTGTACGACAGGTCCACGAGTCCGGAGCTGAAGGCGGCCATCGCCGTGCTGCGCGATCCGGCGACGCCGAAGGTGCCGTACGCGCAGCTCGAACGCCGCTCCGACATCTTCGTGCGCATCGCGCCGCGCAAGGTCGTCATCGGCCCCGACGGCAAGCTGCTCGACAGCGCCATCCTCGGCACCAAGCCCTTCGTGTTCGTGACCACGCCCGAGAGCGTGCAGGGCAAGTCGCTGCTCGATATCTATCTCGACATCGGTTACGAGGCCGAGGACATCATCGCCTGGCAGCGCGATCAGGACATGGTCGCGATCGTCTACCGCTTCCCGCCGGCCGTGACCGTATCGGAGGTGCGCGACGGCGCGCTGCCGCAGGACTGGCAGACGCACGTGTACTCGCCGACCTGGGCCAATGCCTTCGTGCTGTTCGACCGGCTGGCGGCAGCGGCCACGGTCGAGCCGGAGCGCAAGGGCGAGTTCGCGCCCTGGCAGACCTTCTTCCGCTCCGAGGCCGAAAAGACCTTCGTGCTGGACTTCCCGGCCGTTGCGCGCCAGCGCGTTGCCGGCACGCCGTATGCGCGCCTCGCCGCGCTCGGCGGCGATGACTGGAAGTACCGCTCGCTGCTCGAGACCAAGCTCAGCCTGTTCGAGCACTTCCGCGGCACCGGCCGCACGCAGAACGAACTGGAGGACCGCGACGGCAGCAAGCCCGACACCGGCGTGCTGGAGTTCGTCGGCCCGAACCAGAAGCTGCCGTCCCTGCCCGAACTCGCCGTCGTGCACCTCGGCGGCCTGACGCTGCGCGACAGCTACCTGCCCTCGGGCGTCGGCGTCTGGGTCGCGGCCAGCGGCGGAGCGGTGCCTTTCGGCGCCATCGTCGGCGGCCACGAGGCCGCGCCCGGCAACGAACCGCTGTACATCTGCCGCGCGACGCATAACGGCGGCGTCCACCCCGGCAAGCTGCGCGCGGCCTTCAAGGGCTGCAACATCGGCTGGGGCGGCAGGGAGACGGTGGTCGCCGACTACGAGGTGCTGGTGCGCTAATACGCGTTCACGTTCACGTTCACGTTCACGCCCGGCCCGCGGGCGCCGCGCCACGCTCGGCCAGTCCGCGCGTGACGCGGCGCACCAGCGTCCAGAGCCCGAGCGCCGAGAAGATCACGAACGCCACCTCCAGCCACGGCCCCGGCGTCGCCCCGAGTCCGAGCGCGAGCCCGAGCGCACCGCAGGCGACGGCACGATCGCTCTTGCCCATCGGCCCGTCGTAGCGGCGGCTGGCACCGAGCGTCTGCATCAGCACGCCGGCCATCTCGCAGATCACCGCCAGCAGCACGAAGGCCACGACCCAGCGCGTCGGGCAGGCCGGCAGCCGCGCGAACGGCAGGTACAGCAGCGCATCGGCGAAGACATCGCCGAGCTCGTTCAGGCAGGCGCCGAGTGCCGACTGCTGGCCGTGCTCGCGCGCCAGCATGCCGTCGATCGCGTTCAGCGCCATGCGCACGAACAGGAACAGCGGCAGCAGCAGCCACAGCGCCGGCACGTTCGGCGCCGCGTACAGCGCCACGCCGAGCAGCATCGAGGCGCCGGCGGCGGCGAGCGTGACCTGGTTTGCCGTGATGCCGGCCGCAGCCAGCCGGGCCACG
>NZ_DAOLKE010000069.1:0-2774 GCF_035331805.1 Plasticicumulans sp.
ATGAAGGAAGGGCGCGCGATTCTAACCGCGCGCCCTTCTTTATACCGATCACCGCATACCGATCACCGCTGAACACCCGATCGTTTCAGCCCCTCCCCCCTCGCGGGGGAGGGGTTGGGGAGAGGGGGAGAAAAACCATGCGGTTACGTGTGATCGGTATTACATGCGCCTGATGCGCCGTCCGCCGTCAGTTCTTCTGGATGACGATGTTCGGGAAGCGGTGCGAGTAGTCCTTCGCCGACAGCGCCAGCCGCGCCGCGGCCCGGCGGGCGATGTGGCGGTAGAGGCCGGCGACCTGTCCGTCCGGATCGACGGCAACGGTCGGGTGACCGTTGTCGGCCTGCTCGCGGATGCGGATGTCGAGCGGCAGGCTGCCGAGGAACTTGGTGTCGTACTGCGCGGCCATGCGCTCGCCGCCGCCGGCACCGAAGATGTGTTCGGCGTGACCGCAGTTCGAGCAGATGTGGATGCTCATGTTCTCGACGATGCCGAGGATCGGCACCTCGACCTTCTCGAACATCTTCAGGCCCTTGCGCGCATCGAGCAGCGCGATGTCCTGCGGCGTCGTGACGATCACGGCACCCGAGACCGGCACCTTCTGCGACAGCGTCAGCTGGATGTCGCCGGTGCCCGGCGGCAGGTCGATGACCAGATAGTCGAGATCCTTCCAGCGCGTGTCGCGCAGCAGCTGTTCGAGCGCCTGCGTGGCCATCGGGCCGCGCCAGATCATCGGCGTCTCTTCCTCGATCAGATAGCCGATCGACATGCTCTGCACGCCATGCGCGATGACCGGCTCGATCGACTTGCCGTCGGCCGACTCGGGCTGCTGCATCGCGCCGAGCATGCGCGGCTGCGACGGACCGTAGATGTCGGCATCGAGCAGGCCGACGCGCGCACCGTCAGCGGCGAGCGCCAGCGCCAGATTGACCGAGGTCGTCGACTTGCCGACACCGCCCTTGCCGGAGGCGACGGCGATGACGTTCTTGACGCCGGGCAGGGGCTTGAGACCCTTCTGCACCTCGTGCGCGATGATCTTCGTCGTGACCGTGACCGTGGCGGCCTCGACGCCGGGCAGCGCACGCAGCCGGGTTTCGAGTTCGCCGGCGAGCTTCGCCGGGTACTCGCCGCTCGGGAAGCCGAGTTCGATCGCGACGGCCACGCTGCCGCCGTCGATGCGCACGTCGCGCAGGCACTTGGCGGCGATCAGATCCTGATCGAGGTAGGGGTCCACATAGGCCTGGATGGCGGCATCCACCATCGGCCGGGTCAGGCTGCTCATCACGACTACTCCGGGCGGTTTCAGAAACGACTTGCGCAGCCGGTGCGGCTGCGGCGGGATGCGGGATTGTATCCGACGTATCCGACCGCTGCGCTCGGAAAACCCGGCTTGCATCCGCCGCAGGCTCAGACCTTCGGACGCTCCGACGGCTTGTAGTTGCTGAAGTGCCCTTCCTTCATCGCCACCTTGCGCGCGTTGCGCAGCAGCCCCGGCGTCGTGGCCGCCGGTGCGATGCGGGCGACCTGCCTGTCCAGCGTCTGGCTGCCGCAGTGCGGACAGGCCGGCACGGTGCTCGAACGCACCAGCAGTTCGAAGGTGACCTCACAGGCCGGGCAGCGAAAATCGAACAGCGGCATGAAATCCTCCCTTGTCGCGAACCCGACAGAAGTGACAAAGCAACGGGGTGTGCACAGGATGGATGCAAGCCGGATGCCGATCACGCCCTGCTCGCCGCCGCCGCGCCGCCGCGCCGCCGCGCCGCCGGCAGGATTCACGGCGCGACAAGTCCGGCGAGGCGGCGCATCCCCGTAGAATGCGCGCCGTGTCCCACCCGACTGCCACGAACGAGGAACTGCCTTGGACATGCCGGAACTGCTGAAAGCCCTGATCCTGGGCCTGGTCGAAGGCGCGACCGAATTCCTGCCGGTGTCGAGCACCGGCCATCAGATCATCGTCGCCGACCTGCTGGACTTCACCGGCGAACGTGCCAAGACCTTCGAGATCTTCATCCAGCTCGGCGCGATCCTCGCGGTGATCTGGTACTACCGCGCGAAGATCGGCCACGTGCTCTCGACGCTCGGCAGCGAATCGGCATCCCGGCGCCTGATCGCCAACCTGCTCGTCGCCTTCCTGCCGGCCGCCGTGCTCGGGCTGGCGTTCAGCAAGGTGATCAAGGCGCACCTGTTCAACCCGGTCACGGTCGCCACGGCGCTGATCGTCGGCGGCTTCATCATCCTGCTGATCGAGGCGCGCAAGCGCCCGGCGACGATCAGCTCGACCGACCAGATCAGCGGCCGCACGGCACTGATGATCGGCATTGCCCAGTGCTTCGCGCTGATCCCCGGCACCTCACGCTCGGGCGCGACGATCATGGGCGCGCTGCTCTGCGGACTGTCGCGGCCGGCGGCAGCCGAGTTCTCGTTCTTCCTGTCGATCCCGACCATGATCGCCGCGACGCTGTACTCGCTGTACAAGGCGCGCGACGTGCTTTCAAGCACCGACATCCCGACCTTCGGCGTCGGCTTCGTCGCCGCCTTCGTCTCCGGCTTCATCGTCGTGAAGCTGTTCCTCGCCTTCGTGTCGAAGCACAGCTTCAACGCCTTCGCGTGGTACCGGATCGCGCTCGGCTCGGCGGTGATCGCGTACTTTTACTTCACCGGGCAGCCGATGTTCGGGGTGCTGACCGACTGAGCCGGGTCTTGGCGCATCTGCCTTGCGGCTCATGAAAAAAGCCCGGTTCACACCGGGCTTTTTTGTCTGCACCGCTGCGGCGTTT
>NZ_DAOLKE010000069.1:2874-13529 GCF_035331805.1 Plasticicumulans sp.
CATGAAAAAAGCCCGGTTCACACCGGGCTTTTTTGTCTGCACCGCTGCGGCGTTTCAGCCGCGGCGCCGGTACAGCGGCAGCGGTTCGTCGGCGGCCGGCTGGTAGCGGACCGTGAAGTCGTCGAAGGCGGTCAGGGCTTCGTCGAAGTCCTGATCGGCGCGCAGCGCGAAGGCGTCGAAGCCGGCGCGTGACAGGAAGAACAGCTGGTCGCGCAGCACGTCGCCGACCGCACGCAGCTCGCCCGGATAGGCGAAACGCTCGCGCAGCAGCCGCGCCAGCGTGTAGCCGCGGCCGTCCTTGAACACCGGGAACTCGATCGCGACCAGCGCCCAGTGTCCGAGGTCGGCGGCAAGCTCCGCCGCCGTCGTCGTGCCCGGCACCTGCACGCCGATGGCATCGCCACGGGCGATCAGCGCATCGCGCTCGGCCTGCCAGCGGGCCAGCGTCACCAGCACCGGCGTGCCGGCGGCCGGCAGCGGGGCATCGTCGGCGACGCTCACGAACGGGTCGGTGACGCGCGCGCGGTTCTTGAGGAGGTCAGCCATTGACGGTCTCCGGCTTGCGGGCAGAAGCGGACTTCGCGCCGTAGACGCGCTCCTTGAAGGGTTTGACGCCGATGCGACGCACGGTGGCGAGGAAGGGTTCTTCCGGCTCGCGCTGCTCGACGTAGACGGCGACGAGTTTTTCGACCGTATCGGCGACCGCGTCCTTCGCGACCGACGGGCCGATCACGTCGCCGAGCGAGGCATCGCGCCCGGAGCTGCCGCCGATCGTGATCTGGTACCACTCCTCCCCGCCCTTGTCGACGCCGAGCACGCCGATGGCGCCGACGTGCTGGTGCGCGCAGGAGTTCATGCAGCCGGAGATGTTCAGGCGCAGGTCGCCGAGGTCGTAGAGGTAATCGAGGTCCTCGAAGCGGCTCTGGATGCTCTTGGCCACACCGATCGAACCGGCGTTGGCAAGGCTGCAGAAATCGAGGCCCGGGCAGCAGATGATGTCGGCGATCGTGCCGATGTTCGGCGTCGCCAGCCCGAGCGCATCGAGGGCCTGCCACAGCGCGTGCAGGTCGGCGTTGCGCACGTCGGCAAGGATCAGGTTCTGCGTGTGCGTCGAGCGCAACTGGCCGAAGCTGTAGCGGTCGGCGAGATCGGCAACCGCGTCCATCTGCTCGGCCGTGATGTCGCCGGGCGCCTGACCGAAGGGCTTCAGCGCGACGAACACGTTGCGGTAGCCGGCGACCTTGTGGCCGGCGGTGTTGCGCTTCAGCCAGCGCGCGAAGGCCGGATCGGCATCGCGCAGCCCGGTCCAGGACGCATCTTCCGCAGCACTGGCCTCATACGCCGGCGGCGTGAAGAACGCGCGCACGCGCTCGATCTCGGCCTCGTCGAGCACCAGCCCGGATTCGCGGATCTCGGCCCACTCGGCGTCGACGCGCCTGCGGAACTCGTCGATGCCGAGCGCCTTCACGAGGATTTTGATGCGCGCCTTGGTCAGGTTGTCGCGCCGGCCTTCGAGGTTGTAGACGCGCAGGATGGCTTCGAGGTAGCTCAGCAGGTCGCGCGGCGCGACGAACTCGCGGATCACCTGGCCGATGATCGGCGTGCGCCCGAGGCCGCCGCCGACCAGCACCTGGAAGCCGGTTTCGCCGGCGTCGTTCCTCGTCAGGTACAGGCCGATGTCATGGACCTGGGTCGCGGCGCGATCGGCGGCCGTGGCGCTGACCGCGATCTTGAACTTGCGCGGCAGGTAGGAGAATTCCGGGTGCAGCGTCGACCACTGGCGGATGATCTCGCACCAGAGCCGCGGGTCTTCGAGTTCGTCCTCGGCGACACCGGCGAGGTGGTCGGTGGTGACGTTGCGGATGCAGTTGCCGCTGGTCTGGATCGCGTGCATCTGCACCGAGGCGAGCGCGGCGAGGATCTCCGGCACATCTTCGAGCTTCGGCCAGTTGAACTGGATGTTCTGGCGGGTCGTGAAGTGACCGTAGCCGCGATCCCAGGTGCGGGCGATGTGCGCGAGCATGCGCATCTGCTTCGACGACAGCAGACCGTACGGCACCGCGATGCGCAGCATATAGGCGTGCGTCTGCAGGTACAGGCCGTTCATCAGACGCAGCGGCCGGAACTCGTCGTCGCTGAGCTGGCCGGCGAGATAGCGCCGGACCTGCCCGCGAAACTGCGCGACACGCTCGTCAACGAGCCGCTGGTCGTGGGAATCGTACTGGTACATGGGGGCGATCACCTGTCGAAAGCGAGCGCCGGACGGCTTGTCCGGCGATCAGGCGCGCGACGGTAACAGCGTCCCATATATTCTTGAAGCATTATTTTTTGATACTTAAATTCCTGATTGAAATAAGTAACCGGAATATCCCGCCCGTCGCCTCCGGCATCCGCCGCGCGCTGCCGGCCACCCGGGCCGCGCATCAGCCGCGGGCGATGCCGAGCAGGGCCTGGAACAGCTCGTCGGCGGTCTTCATGACCTGCGCCGATGCCGCGTAGGCCTGCTGGAAGCGCATCAGGTCGGCGGCTTCCTCGTCGAGATTGACGCCGGAAGCCGATTCACGCGCCTGCTTCGCCTGATTCAGCAGCGCCGTCTGCGCCGTCACCGCGGTGCTGATGCGCTGCGACTGCGTGCCGATGTCGCCGATGACGCCGGCGTAGAAGCCCTTGAGGTCGGCCGTGCTGCCGATCAGCACGCGCTTCGTGGCCAGCCCGGCCAGCGCCAGCATGTTGCGGTTGTCGCCGGAGCCGGCCGTGTTCGGACCGACCGTGAACACATCACCGTTCTGCGGCTGGCCGGAGACGCGCACCTCCCAGCCGTTGACGCCGATCGTGGCGCCGGCACTCGCGCTGTACGCGCTGGCGCTCTGCAGCGTCACCGGATTGTTCGGATCGCTGACATCGACGAGGTCGTACGTGGTCTCGCTGGTGAAGCGGATCTCGACCGGTTTCAGCACATCGCTCGCGGTCGTCGGCAAGGTGTTCACGGTGCCGGCGCTGATGCTGCCGGTGCCGATGTTGGCGCGCGCCGCGGCGGTCGCGATCGGCGCGGCAGCGGCGATCTGGTCGGTGCCGATCAGGGCGACCTCGATCTGGGAAGCGGCGAGCCGTGTCGGCTGGATCAGATAACGATCGCCGTTGGCCGGCGTGCCGGACGGGATGTCGATGTCGAGCCCGTCGCCGGTCAGGCCCGGGCCGCTGCCGGTGGCGATGACCTGGCTGTCGCTGAGGCGCAGCAGCGAATAATTGCCGTTGGCGTAGCGCAGTTCGTAGTCCGAACGCTGCAGGTCCGGGACCCTGGCGATCGTGACGCTGACCTGCGCATCGCCGTCGTTGCTGTCATGGGCGAACACGCGCGCCGCCGAGGTCGTGAACATCGCCTCGCCGAGCCGGCCCTGCAGGTCGAGTCCCCTGGTCTGCTGGCTGTTGACGGCATCGGCGATGCCGGCGGCGAACAGGCCGACATCGCCCTGCACGCGGCTCAGCATGCCGTCGCGAAACGCCACGTAGCCGCCGATCTTGCCGCCGGTCAGGTAGGGCGCGAGGTCGGTGCCCTGCCTCTGGCCGGCGTAGCGCACCGCGAGATCCTCGCCGGTATAGGCATCGGGCCCGACCTCCAGCTTCTGCACGTCGAAACCCGTGACCAGCGCCTGACCGGAACCGACATAGACGTTGGCCGTGCCATTGCCGGCGATCACCGCCTGCACGCCGACCTGCTCGGAGAGCTTCTGCAGCAGCCGGTCGCGCTCATCGAACAGATCGTTCGGCGGCGCCGAACTGCCGCCGGTGCCGCTGGCGATGCCGATCTCCTTGTTGACCTTCGCGAGCGCGCCGGCATAGTCGTTGATCTGGTCGACCGCATCGCGGATGCCCTGATTGACGTTGGTGCGCAGCGTCCCGAGCTGCGAGTCGATCTCGTGGAAGCGGTCGGTCAGCGACTGCGCCTGCGCGAGCAGGGTCTGGCGCGGCGCGGTCGCAGCCGGGGCCTCGGCGACCGCCTGCATCGCGTCGTACACACCCTGCAGCAGCGGCGCGAGGCTCGCCTGACCATCGGACAGCAGGCTGTCGACCTGCTCGGTCAGGCCCTGCTGCACGTCGAGCTGGCTCTGCGTCGCGGTGTGCGAGCGCACCTGCTGGGTCAGAAACTTGTCGAAGCTGCGCGAGATGGTCGCGACGTTGACGCCGGTGCCGATGAAGCCTTCCCCGACGTACTGCGGCAGCCGGGTTTCCAGCGTGGCGCGCTGGCGGCTGTAGCCCTCGGTGTTGACGTTGGCGATGTTGTGGCCGGCGGTCGACAGCGCGAGCTGCGCGGCACGCAGGCTGGACAGGCCGGTATTCAGCAGATCGGCCATGGCGGCCCTCCTCTCGCGTCAGCCCGGACCCGGCACCGCGGTGCCGGCGGACAGGTTCACACCCGTGTTGATGCCCGTGTTCACACCCATGCCGCGCAGCGCCTCGTTCAGCGCGTCGCCGCCGAGGATGCGCTTGATCTTGGCGGCGTAGCCCGGATCGGTGGCGTATCCGGCCTTGTGCAGTTCGTGCAGGTAGGCGCTGTTGTCGGCGGCACTGGCGAGGGCCTGCCGGTAGCGCGGGTTGTCCTGGATGAAGCGTGCGTAGTCCGCGAAGCTCTCGCCCCACGAGCCATAGGCGCGGAAGCCCGCGACCTCGCGCACCGACCTGCCGCCGACGAACTCGGTCGTGGCGTTTTCGACGCGCGCGCCCTGCCAGCGGCGATCGGCCTTGATGCCGAACAGGTTGAAGCTCGGCGTGCCGTCGGCGCGCGTCGGCATCGAGCGGCCCCAGGCCGATTCCAGCGCCGCCTGCGCGACCAGCACCTCGGGCGCGACGCCGAGCTGGCGCGCCGCGGCCTGCGCGTGCGGCCAGACCTCGCGCACGAAGGCCTCCGGCGTGCCGGGCTTGTAGGCGGCGCTCGCCACCGGCGCCGTCGTCGCTTCGAGCCTGCCGTCGTCGCGCACACGCTCGACGCGGCGCAGCACCTCCAGCGCATTGGCATCGAGCTTCGGCGCCGGTCCGGCGGCCGGGATCGCCGGCCCGGCCTGACGGCCGCTCGCGGCATCCGGCGCGATCTGCTTCAGCAGCAGTTGCGCGATGCCGAAGTCGCCGCGCTGCGACAGGCTTTCGGCCAGCTTCTGGTCATGGAAGTCGCGCATCGTGCGGCTGGCGTCGCTGTCGACCAGCGAATCGCCGGGGCTCGCGGCCCGCATGGTCTTCAGCATCTGCTGGATGAACAGCGCCTCGAACTGGCGGGCAACCTCGCGCTGGGCTTCCGGCGTCTGCTGCGCGCTCTGCGTGCGCAGCCGCGCCAGTCCGGCGAAATCCCCGAGCGCGGTCGGCACCGGCGGCGGAGTGCCGGCGGCGGAGCTGAGCGCATTCGTCGACATGGCTGCGGCCTCCGCTTACGGCTTGATCAGGGCCTGCATGCCGCCGAAGCGCCGCGTCCACGGCTTCAGGCCGGACTGCACGTTCTTCAGCACCCGCTCGGCGGCCGAGGATTCCTGCACCGACGCAAAGCTGCCGGCGATCAGGTAGTACCAGGGCTGGCCGTCGCGGAGCGACGGGATGTAGGCGACCGGCACGTCGGCGAAGTCGTGGCTGCGCACGTATTCGCGCAGCACCTCGAGCGAACTGCCCGCCATCAGCTGCAGCGTGCGGTTGTTCACCGGCTGGGCCCGCACCCAGTCAGGGCCGAGCAGTTCCTGGCGCTCGGGCTCCGTCCCGGCCGGCGCCGGCGCAGGGGCCTTGTCCCCGGCCGGATGCGCGACCGGCGTCACGGCGATGCGCGCCGGAGCCTGCGCTGCGGCAACCGCGTACGGCGCCACCGGCACATAGGGTGGCGGCACGTACAGCACGCTCGCCGCCGGCCGCGTCACCGGACTGACGGCCGGCGGCGTCGGCGACACCGGCGACACGGCCGGCGGTGCGGCATCCGCCGTATCCGCCGGGGCAGGTGCCGGCTTCGGCGCCACCGCCTCCACCCGGGCGACCGGCGCTTCGGGTGCGCTCGCCGCCTGCACCGGCCCTGCATCCGGGCCCGGAGCCGGAGCCTGGGCCGGTGCGGCAGTCACCGGTTTGCCGGCGCCCGGCTCCACGCTTGCCGCCGGCACCGGGCGTTCGCCGGCCGGCACTTCCGGCGTCGCTGCACGGCTGATAACCGGAGCGGGCGGCGCAGCCGCTTCGGCGGCCGGTGCCTTCGCGAGCACCGGCACCGATGAAGACGTGGAGGCGAACAGCGGCGCTGCCGTGCGCGGCGCCGCCGTCGTGGCGACCGGGGCGCTGGCGGCCGGCTCGGGTTTCGCGAGCTGCGCGAGCACCCAGACGCCGCCGGCCTGCACGCCGAGCACGACCGGCGCGGCGATCAGCAGCGGCAGCGCGGCGCGCAGCAGCCGGGGAGCGGGGACGGACGGCAGGGAGACGGGGGCGGAAGCAGTCAGCGTGGCCATGGTTCAGATCACCAGCAGTTCGGCGCGCAGCGCACCGGCGGCCTTCAGGGCTTCGAGGATCGCGACCAGATCCGACGGCGAGGCACCGATCTGGTTGACGGCCTTGACGATGTCTTCGAGCTTCACGCCGGGCTTGAACAGGAACATCGGCCGTTTCTCTTCCTTCACGTCGATGTTCTGGCGCGGCACGACGACGGTGCTGCCGCCGCTGAGCGGCGACGGCTGGCTGACCGTCGTGTCATCGGTGATGGTCACGGTCAGGCTGCCGTGCGTGATCGCGGCCGGGAACACGCGCACGTTGCTGCCGACGACGACGGTGCCGGTGCGCGAGTTGACGATGACCTTCGCCGCCGTCTCGGCCGGCTCGACCTCGATGTTCTCGATGCTGGCAAGGAAGGCGACGCGGTAACGCGGATCGGCCGGTGCATCGACCGTGATCGTCGTCGCATCCATCGGCGCGGCGACCTGGCTGTGCAGCTTGCGGTTGATGGCGTCGGCGACGCGCTGCGCGGTCGTGAAGTCGCTCTGGCGCAGGTTCAGCATCAGCGGCCCTTCGGCGTGCGTCATGCCGTCCGGCACCGGGCGCTCGACGGTCGCGCCGTTGGCGATGCGCCCGGAGCTCGGCACGTTGACGGTGATGCTGGAACCGGCGCCCTCGACGCCGAGCCCGCCGACGACGACGTTGCCCTGCGCGATCGCGTAGACCTCGCCGTCGGTGCCGCGCAGCGGCGACAGCAGCAGCGAACCGCCGCGCAGGCTCTTGGCGTTGCCGAGCGAGGACACGGTCACGTCGACGGTCTGCCCGGCTTTCGCGAACGGCGGCAGTTCGGCATGCACCGACACCGCGGCGACGTTCTTCAGCTGCAGGCTGATGTTGGCCGGCAGCACGACGCCGAGGCCGGTCAGCATGTTGCGCAGCGACTGCACCGTGAACGGCGTCTGCGAGGTCTGGTCGCCGGTACCGGCCAGACCGACGACCAGGCCGTAGCCGATCAGCTGGTTGCTGCGCACGCCGCCGACGCTCGCCAGATCCTTGACGCGGTCGGCGACCGCGCTGCCGGATACGCCGACGAGGGCGGCGAGCAGCAGCGTACGGAACAGGGTCGGGGCTGGGTTCATGACGGGAATCCTGCGAAACGGCGTGGATGCCGCCGCTTCAAGCAGGATTCAGGCCATAGATCAATACATTGATTTTATTTATTTTTTATGGATGGCGATGAACTTCCGCCGGATTTCCGGCGCCGTGCGGCCGACGCGGGACCGGATGGCGCCGGACGCACGGAGGCTTCAGCCCAGCACCGGAGGCCGTGCCGCCCGCAGCCGCAGCAGCCCGAGCCCGGCCAGCAGCAGCGCCAGGCCACCCGGTGCCGGAATCTCGGCGATGCGGTAGATCGCGCCCCCGAGATCCATCAGGTACAGCTCGCCGTCGACATCCTCCGAGAAGCCGACGATGCCGAGCAGCGGCGCCCCGATCGCCGTCAGCAGGTCCGTCCAGTCGGTGACGCCGCTGCCGTCGAGCGTCCACAGCCGGCCGGCGTTGAAGTCGGCGAAGAAGTAGCGGCCGTAGAGTTCGGCGATCGAGCCGCGATAGACGGTGCCACCGATCACCGAGCGCCCGACCGTGTGGTCGTACTCGTGCACCGGATCGACGGCATCCGGATTCGGCCCGCCGACGCCGCCCGACGGCGTCGCGATCGTGCCCTCGCGCAGCCGCCAGCCGTAGTCCTGACCGCCGATGCCGGCCGGCTGGAAGTCGATCTCCTCGCGCGCGAGCTGGCCGACATCGCCGATCCACAGATCGCCGGTCAGCCGGTCGAAGCCGGCGCGAAACGGATTGCGCAGGCCGTAGGCCCAGATCTCGCTTGGTGCGGCCGCGCCGCCGAGCAGCGGGTTGTCGGTCGGGATCGCGTAATTGCGCTGCGGGTCGGCCGGGAAGGCGTCGCTGTCCACGTCGAGGCGCAGGATCTTGCCGAGCGGGGAGCTCAGGTCCTGAGCGTTGCCGATGCCCGGCGTGTGGCCGGCGTCGTTGTCGTCGGAACCGCCGCCATCGCCGGTCGCGACGTACAGCTGGTTGTCCGGCCCGAAGCCGATCCAGCCGCCGTTGTGGTTGAGCTGCGGCTGGCTGATCGCGATCACTGTCTGCGCCGAGCCCGGATCGACGATGCCGCCGGCGGCCGTGTAGCGCACGACGCGCGTCTGCTGCGAGTTGTCGAGGTAGTTGACGTAGAAGTGCCCGTTGCCGGCGTAGCCCGGATCGAAGGCGATGCCGAGCAGCCCGCCCTCGCCGCCGGTGTTGACCTGGCTGCGGATGTCGAGGAAAGGCGTCGCCTCGACCGCACCGCTCGTGCGCTCGACGCGGCGCACGGTGCCGTCGCGCTCGGCGACATAGAGGTGTGCCGGATCGGCAGCGGTCGCGGCGGCGTACATCGGTGCCGCGACGGCATCGGTCAGCGTCTGCAGCACGATCGTGGCCTGGGCGGGCAAGCTGGAACAAAGCAGCAGGCCGGCGGCGGCCGGTGCAAGGCGGTGCGGAGTCATCGGAAGCGTCCTCGGGTCGCGCGGATTCCGGCGGATGCCGGGCATCGCCGGCATCCGCGCTTTCTGTTCCCCCGGCGCCGCGTGCTGGTGCGGCGCAACTCCCGTCGGCAAGTCATCGACCCGGCAACCGGTGTTTCCCGGTGCTTCGGCAGGGCGCCGCGCCCCGGTGCTGCCTGCGACGTCCATGCGGCCGGGTCCGGCCGTGGCCGGACCTGCGGCAAACCTTATGGGGTCATGCCGGGGTCGCAAGCGGCTTACGGGCTTTTAATCGCGACCCACACACCGGCCATGCCGGGGTTTGCGTTTGCCGGCGGCTGCGCTACAAGGTCGCCCTTCCCCGCCGGCGGCTGCCGGCGCTTCACCGGCCAGCGAGACTTCCGCGATGACCCGTTCCGAAACCCTGTTCGCCGAGGCGCAGCAGTACATTCCCGGCGGCGTGAACTCGCCCGTGCGTGCCTTCCGCGGCGTCGGCGGCACGCCGATCTTCTTCAAGCGTGGCGAAGGCGCGTACCTGATCGACGAGGACGACCGGCGCTACATCGACTACGTCGGCTCCTGGGGGCCGATGATCGCCGGCCACGCGCACCCGCAGATCCTCGCCGCCGTCATCGACGCCGCGCAGCACGGGCTGTCGTTCGGGGCGCCGACCGCGATCGAGTCGGTGCTGGCGAGGAAGGTCATCGAGCTGGTGCCGTCGATCGAGCTGGTGCGCATGTGCTCCTCGGGCACCGAGGCGACGATGAGCGCGATCCGCATCGCGCGCGGCTACACCGGACGCGACCGGATCGTGAAGTTCGAGGGCTGCTACCACGGCCATTCGGATTCGCTGCTCGTGAAGGCCGGCTCCGGCATGCTGACGCTCGGCGTGCCGACCTCGCCGGGCGTGCCGGCGGAACTCGCGCAGCACACGCTGACGCTGCCGTTCAACGACCTCGACGCGCTCGCCGCCTGCTTTGCCGAGTACGGCAGCACGATCGCCGGCGTCATCGTCGAGCCGGTCGCCGGCAACATGAACTGCATCCCGCCGGTGCCGGGCTTCCTCGAAGCCCTGCGCACGCACTGCGACGCGGCCGGTGCCGTGCTGATCTTCGATGAGGTCATGACCGGCTTTCGCGTCGCCAGGGGCGGCGCGCAGCAGCACTACGGCATCACGCCGGACATGACCACGCTCGGCAAGGTCATCGGCGGCGGCATGCCGGTCGGGGCCTTCGGCGGCAAGCGCGCGATCATGGAAAAGCTCGCCCCGCTCGGCCCGGTCTATCAGGCCGGCACGCTGTCGGGCAATCCGGTGGCGATGGCCGCGGGCCTCGCGACGCTCGCACTGATCGAGGCGCCGGGCTTCCACGAGCGCCTGAGTGCGCTGTCGGCACGGCTCTGCGCGGGGCTGGAGCAAGCCGCCGGTGCCGCCGGCATCGCGCTGACGACGAACCACGTCGGCGGCATGTTCGGGTTCTTCTTCATCGACAAAAAGGTGTCGAGCTACGCCGAAGCCACGAGCTGCGACGTGGAACGCTTCAAGCGCTTCTTCCACGGCATGCTCGCCGAGGGCGTGTATCTGGCGCCCTCGGCGTTCGAGGCGGGGTTTGTTTCGTCGGCACTGACCGACGCCGACATCGACGCGACGATCGCGGCGGCGGAACGGGTGTTCGGGCGGAT
>NZ_DAOLKE010000070.1:0-13498 GCF_035331805.1 Plasticicumulans sp.
GCTCAGGACTCCGATACCTCGAACTCCCCCAGTTCGCCGAGGCTCATCGCCATCTGGATCAGCTGCGACAGCGACTCGGCCTGCATCTTGTCCATGACCTTGGCGCGGTGCACCTCGACGGTCTTGCGCGAGACGTTCAGCGTCTCGGCGATGTCCTTGTTGGCGTGGCCGCGCACGACCTCGCGCATGACTTCGCGCTCGCGCGGTGTCAGCGAGGTGTAGCGCGCATGCACGGTCTCGCGCCGGGCCAGCGCCGCGCGGCGCTGGCGGTCGCGGGCGAGTGCGGCCTGCACGCAGTCGAGCAGCAACTGGTCGTTGAACGGCTTCTCGATGAAGTCGACGGCACCGGCCTTCATCGCCGCGACCGCCATCGGCACGTCGCCGTGGCCGGTGATGATGATCACCGGAATCTCGATGCCGTGCTCCGGCAGTCGGCTTTGCGCCTGCAGGCCGCCCATGCCGGGCATGCGCACGTCGAGCAGCAGGCAGGCCGCACAGTCCGGGTCGTGCCAGTTGCCGAGGAATTCCTGCGCGGTGGCATGGGTGCTGGCGCGCAGGCCGACCGATTCCAGCAGCCAGGTCAGGGAATCGCGCAGCGCGGCGTCGTCGTCGACGACAAAGACGATGGCATCGGTATGCATGGCGGGCGGACTCGCGGGCTCGGGGGGAGGGCGGCGGACGTGGGGAGTTGATGATACGGCAGCGCGTTCATGGTGCTGCCGGCAGCGACAGGCTGAACACCGCGCCGCCGCCGGGGCGGTTTTCGGCCCACAGCGCACCGCCGTGGGCCTCCATGATCGAGCGGCTGATCGAAAGGCCGAGGCCGAGGCCCTTGGGCTTGGTCGTGTAGAACTGTTCGAACAGCGGCTCGGGGCCGCCGGGCGGCAGGCCGTGGCCGTGATCGGCGACGTGCACGGCGACGACCCTCCCCGGCAGGCATGCGCTCGACAGCGTCACCGTGCGCAGCGACGCATCGTGCGTGCTCGGGCCGTGGCCGCTGCCCTGGGCCTGCACGGTGGCTTCCATGGCGTTGCGCAGCAGGTTCAGCAGCACCTGCTCGATCTGCACGCGATCGGCGAGCACCGCCGGCAGCGTTCCGGTGAGTTCGGCGCGCAGTTCGAGCGCATGGCGGCGCGCCTCGGGCCGGCAGAAGCGGATCATGTCGCCGACGACCTTGTTCAGATCGACCGGGGCGCGCCGGAACTCGCTCTTGCGCGCGAAGCTCCTGAGCCGCTTGATGATCTCGCCGGCCCGGCTCGCCTGCTCGGCGATGCGCTCCAGCACGCCGGCGAGCACCGGCAGCTCGGCCGGCGGCTCGCCGTGGATGCGGCGGATCGCGCCGCGCGCGTAGTTGACGATCGCCGCCAGCGGCTGGTTCAGCTCGTGCGCGAGGCCCGAGGCCATCTCGCCCATCGTGATCAGGCGCGCGACGTGCGTCATCTCGGCCTGATGGCGCTGCTCGCGCTCCTCGGCCTGACGCCGTTCGCTGATGTCGCGGGCGATGGTCGAGAAGTAGTCGATCTCGTCGTGCTCGCCGGCGTGCGCGAGCACGACCTGCGAGACCGGGATCTCGCGCCCCATCGCATCGACGAAGGCCGTCTCGCCGCTCCAGACACCGCCGAGGCGTGCCGTCGGCAGCGCCTCGCGCTCGATCTGCGCGTAGGCGGCGGCCGGCATCAGCTCGGCGAGCTTCAGGCACTTGTTCTCGGGATACGGAATGCCGAGCACGCGCCGGGCGGCCTCGTTGAGGTAGGTGACGCGGCCGTTCGGCTCGAAGAAGGCGACGAGATCGGTGGTCGCCTCGACGATGCGCGCCAGACGCTTGGTGGCGCGCTCGGCGAGCACGCGCCGGCTGACCTCGCGCGATACCGAGATGATCTCCAGCAGCTCGCCGCTGACCGGATCGCGCAGCGTGCGGCTGGTGCTCTCCAGGTACACGTAGTGACCGTCCTTGTGCCGGTAGCGGTAGGTCGCGACGTAGATGCCGCGCTCGTAGGCGACGCTCGGGCCGCGCTCCTGATAGGCGCGCCGGTCCTCGGGGTGGAAGAAATCCAGCGAGGACCTGCCGACGAGTTCCTCGGGCGCGTAGCCGAGCAGCGTCTGCGCGGCCGGCGAGGCGTACAGGAAGGTCCAGGTGCCCGGCGAGTGGCGCGAGATGATGTCGGTCGACTGCTCGGCGAGCAGGCGGTGGCGTGCCTCGCTGATGCGCAGCGCCGCCTCGGTGCGGCGGCTGTCGGTCACGTCGCGCCCGAGCACGTGCACGGCCGTGCCGCCGCCGGAGGGCACGTAGGTCCAGCACAGCGTGAACGGGCCGACGCGGGTGTCGGCGAGTTCGGCGATCTCGTCGTGGTACAGGCATTCGTGCACGTATTCGACGTGGCGCGCCGGCAGCAGCTGCTCCGGTGCATCGAGCCCGACCGTCCCGGCGAGGCCGGCAGCGGCCGGGTTGTACGCGAGCACGCTGCCGTCACTGTTGCAGGCGAACACCGGGTCCGGCAGGTGCTCGGCGAGCCGTGCAAACGGCGCCGCCGGGCCGGGGGGGCGAAGCGCAGTCATCAGGTCTTGCTCCACGCTCGAAGCGATATAGGTGAAAACCCTAGTATGCCTAGCTAGTGTCCGAAGGTTGTTTTCAGTATTCTTCCGAAAATACCTAGACATCTTCGCATGCAGGAGATGCACGCATGACGGGCGGACGGTTCACGAGACCGTTCGTGACCGGCATGACGAAGCGCGGACCGCGCGTCGCCCACCGGCGCGCACGGAGCGCGCACAACGACAGAAAACACACCACAAGCACACAACCCCAGAACGACTGGAGCAGCGGTCCGGCTGCGGGCCGCAAAGACCTGGAGAGCATCGAAACATGTCCCTGACCCCGTCTCCGTCCGAACGGATCATGGCCTGTCCGCGCTTTGCGCGGCTGGTCGCGGCCCGTTCGCGCTTTGCCTGGACGCTGACCGCCGTCGTGCTCGGCATCTATTACGGCTACATGATGGTCGTGTCCTTCGCGCCGCAGCTGCTGGCCGCACCGCTGAGCGACGGCGGCACGCTGCCGGTCGGCGTGCCGGTCGGTGCCGCGATCATCGTGCTGTCCTGGGTGCTGACCGGCGTCTACATCCGCCGCGCCAACAGCGAGTTCGACGCGCTGACCGAGCAGGTGCTCGAGGAGCACGCGCCATGATCCACAGTGGCAACCGCTTCATTCCGCGCCTGTTCCTGCTCGCCCTCGGCCTGATGCTGCCGCTGGCCCTGCTCGCCGCCCCGGCCGGTCCGGTCGAAGTGCAGAAGCAGCCGGTCAACGTCACCGCGATCGTGATGTTCATGATCTTCGTCGCGATGACGATGGGCATCACCTACTGGGCCGCCTCGCGCACGCGCTCGGCCAAGGACTTCTACACCGCCGGCGGCGGCATCACCGGCTTCCAGAACGGTCTGGCGATCGCCGGCGACTACATGTCGGCGGCAACGCTGCTCGGGCTGTCGGGCCTGGTGTTCGCACGCGGCCATGACGGCTTCATCTACGCGATCGGCTTCTTCGTCGGCTGGCCGGTGATCATGTTCCTGATGGCCGAGCGCCTGCGGAACCTCGGCAAGTACACCTTTGCCGACATCGTCTCGTACCGGCTCGAACAGACGCCGATCCGCACGCTGGCCGCCTCCGGCACGCTGGCGGTGGTGGCCTTCTACCTGATCGTGCAGATGGTCGGTGCCGGCAAGCTGATCCAGCTGCTGTTCGGGCTCGAATACTGGATGGCCGTCGTGCTGGTCGGCGTGATCATGGTCGTCTACGTGACCTTCGGCGGCATGCTCGCGACCACCTGGGTGCAGATCATCAAGGCCTGCCTGCTGCTCGGGGCCGGCACCTTCATGTTCGTGCTGGCGATGTCGCAGTTCGGCTTCAGCTTCGAGACGCTGGCACAGAAGGCCGTCGCCGCGCACAAGTCCGGCATCAAGCTGATGGCCCCCGGTGCGCTGCTCGCCGATCCGGTGTCCTCGGTGTCGCTGTCGCTCGGCCTGGTGTTCGGTCTCGCCGGCCTGCCGCACATCATGATGCGCTTCTTCACGGTCACGAACGCCCGCGAGGCGCGCAAGTCCGTGTTCTACGCCAACGGCTTCATCGGCTACTTCTTCCTGATCGTCTGCGCGATGGGCCTGACCGCCATCGTCATCGTCGGCACCAATCCCGAGTACCTGGACGCGGCCGGCAAGCTCAAGGGCGGCGAGAACATGGCGGCGATGCATCTGGCCAAGGCCGTCGGTGGCGACCTGTTCCTCGGCTTCATCTCGGCCGTGGCCTTCGCGACCATCCTCGCCGTGGTCGCCGGCCTCGCGCTCGCCGGTGCCTCGGCCGTGTCGCACGACCTGTACGCGAGCGTGTTCAAGCGCGGCCAGGCCGACGAGGCCGCGGAGATGCGCGTCTCGAAGATCGCCACCGTCGTCATCGGCATCGTTGCGATCGTGCTCGGCATCCTGTTCGAGAACCAGAACGTCGCGTTCATGACCGCGCTGACCTTCGGCGTCGCGGCCTCGGCCAATTTCCCGGTGCTGATCCTGTCGATGTACTGGAAGGGGCTGACCACGCGCGGCGCGCTGATCGGCGGCTTCACCGGCCTGCTCAGCGCCGTCGGCTTCGTGGTCATGGGGCCGACCGTGTGGGTCAAGGTGCTCGGCAACGCCGCGCCGCTGTTCCCGTACGACAACCCGGCGCTGTTCTCGATGCCGCTGGCCTTCGCCACCATCATCATCATCTCGAAGCTCGACGGCAGCGCCCGCGCCGCACGCGAGCGCGCCGCCTATGCCGCGCAGTTCGTGCGTGCGCAGACCGGTCTCGGTGCCGAGGCGGCCGCCGAGCACTGAGCCAGAGCGGCTGCTACGGTAGGCGACCGGTCACCGTGCACAAGGCGGGTGGCCGGTCGATGACCACGGTCGGTCACGCAGCGGCACCGGATGCAGGCCAGCCGCCGGGGGGAGGCTCGCATGATTCGTCCGGTTGCCGCTCGCCTGCCAGGGCAGCGGCAGGGGCTGCGCCGGCCTGCCCGCGCAGGCCGGCCCGCAGAAGAAAGCAAGCACGCGCAGGCTTTGATGCCTGCCCCGACCCGCGCCAACCCCGGTGGCAGGGCCGCTGATCGCGGCAGCGCCACCGGATTCACCGGGCAAGCGCAACGACCCGTCCCGGGTCAGCAGGAGTGAGGAACGATGCACCACAACCCGTATGAACTGGGGCTCGACCAGAACCCCGCGAACTTCACGGCGCTGTCGCCGCTGAGCTTCATCGAGCGCACGGCGTCGATCTATCCGGAGCGCACGGCAACCGTGCACGGCGACGTGCGCCGCACCTGGGGCGAGACCTTCGCGCGCTGCCGGCGCCTCGCCTCGGCGCTGAAGAAGCGCGGCATCGGCGCCGGCGACACGGTCGCGGTGATGCTGCCGAACATTCCCGAAATGCTCGAAGTGCACTTCGGCGTGCCGGCCTCGGGGGCGGTGCTGAACACGCTGAACGTGCGTCTCGACGCCGAGGCCATCGCCTTCATGCTGCAGCATGGCGAGGCGAAGGTGCTGATCACCGACCGCGAGTTCACCGACACGATCCGCAAGGCCCTGCACATGCTGCAGACGCGCCGGCCGCTGGTCATCGATGTCGATGACCTGCAGTACAGCGGCGGCGCGCTGCTCGGCACGCTGACCTACGAGGATCTGCTCGCCGAAGGCGACGAGGATGCGCCGTGGGTGCTGCCGACCGACGAATGGTCGGCGATCACGCTCAACTACACCTCCGGCACCACCGGCAATCCGAAGGGCGTGGTCTATCACCACCGCGGTGCCTACCTGAACGCGATGTGCAACATCGTCGCCTGGGACATGGGCAAGCACCCCGTGTACCTGTGGACGCTGCCGATGTTCCACTGCAACGGCTGGTGCTTCCCGTGGACGCTGGCCGCGGCCGCCGGCGTGTCGGTGAGCCTGCGCGCCGTGCGCCCCGAGCCGATCTTCAAGGCGATCAAGGAAGAGAAGGTCAATCACTTCTGCGGCGCGCCGATCGTGCTGAACATGCTGAACAACGCCCCGGCGGCGCTGAAGGACGGCATCACGCATCAGGTCAAGGTCATGACCGCCGGCGCCGCGCCGCCGGCCGCCGTCATCGAGGGCATGGAGCGCATGGGCTTCCAGGTCACGCACGTCTACGGCCTGACCGAGACCTACGGCCCCTGCGTGTCCTGCGCCTGGCAGGATCGCTGGAACGACGAGTCGATCGAGGAGAAGGCGCGCCTCAAGGCCCGTCAGGGCGTGCGCTATCCGATGCAGGAAGGCCTGATGGTCGCCGATCCGACCAACCTCGAACCGGTGCCGCAGGACGGCAAGACCATGGGCGAGGTGTTCATGCGCGGCAACCTGGTCATGAAGGGCTACCTGAAGAACCCGAGCGCCACCGAGGAATCCTTCCAGGGCGGGTGGTTCCATTCCGGTGACCTCGCCGTCTGGCACGAGGACGGCTACATCGAGATCAAGGACCGCTCGAAGGACATCGTCATCTCCGGCGGCGAGAACATCTCGACGATCGAGGTCGAGGACGTGCTCTACCGCCATCCGGCGGTCATGGAAGCCGCGGTCGTCGCCCGCCCGGACAGCAAGTGGGGCGAGACCCCGTGCGCCTACGTGACGCTGAAGCCGGAGAAGGAAGGCGAGGTGCAGGAGTCCGAGATCATCGCCTTCTGCAAGACGCAGATGGCCGGCTACAAGGTGCCGAAGACCGTCATCTTCGGCCCGCTGCCGAAGACCTCGACCGGCAAGATCCAGAAGTTCGTGCTGCGTAACCAGGCGAAGGAACTCGGCTCGCTGAGCTGAGCCTGCAGCGGCCGGCACGCACCGGCTGCAAGACCGCCATGCTGCCGGTGCAGTGGATCGCCTGCACAAGGACGCCCCGCCTCCGCGGGGCGTCGTCATTCATGGCGCCTGTGCCGCTGCGGATCTGCGGAAGGCCGGTCCCGGCAGGCGCCGGGGTTTCCGGGCCTTCGCCGTTCGCTGGCAGGGGATCGGGGGAGGAGAGAATCCCGGCCGGCCCGCGCTCAGGCCGTCAGCAGCTGCGCATCGAGCGTGATCTCGGCCTTCAGCAGCTTCGAGACCGGGCAGCCGGCCTTGGCCTTGGCGGCGAGTTCCTGGAACTGCGCCGCCTCCAGCTCCGGCACCGTTGCGCGCAGCGTCAGCGCGACGCCGGTGATCGAAAAGCCCTCGCCGACCTGTTCGAGCGTGACCACGGCCGTCGTTTCCATGCGCTCGGCCGTGAAGCCGGCCTCGCCGAGGATCTTCGACAGCGCCATCGTGAAGCAGCCGGCGTGCGCCGCGCCGATCAGCTCCTCGGGATTGGTGCCGGGCACGCCCTCGAAGCGCATCGCGAAGCCGTAAGGGTGCGCATCGAGCGCACCGCTCTGCGTCGAGATCGCGCCCTTGCCGTCCTTCAGGCCGCCGCTCCAGACGGCCGAACCGCTGTTCCGGATCTTCATCGGATCATGTCTCCTCGTTCGATGGCATCCGGCGCTGCCGGATGAGGTGCTGCCGGCCGGGCGGCCGGCGGCGGAAAGCAGGCGGATCAGCAGGATGCCGGCCTGCAGGCGGTGTCAGCCATGCAGGCGCTCGAAAGCCTGATGCCGGCGCTGCCAGGCACCGCTGCTGCGCGCGCGCAGCACGGGCGGAGGCTCGGTGCCGGTGGCGCGCAGCAGCGTCTGCAGGCGGTTTTCGGTGTCCTCGCGCAGCCGGCGCAGGATCACGAGCTGTTCCTCGAGCCGCGCGCGGCGCGCGGGATCGGCGTGACGGGCCTGCTGGTCGAGCTGCTCGATCCTGCCGCTCCAGTCATCGAGGCGCGCACGCAGGTCGGCGAGCCAGGCATCGTTGCGGATCATCGGTTCGTTCTCCGGTTTTCTGTCGAACACGATGCGTTCCGACGCCGGGTGTGCGGCAGTGGTTCGCTGCGCGGGCGCACAAAGCGATGCGAACCGCTGCCGGTGAAGCGGGTGATTCAAGGCATGAACATGATTTTCAAGGGGAATGTTCTGTAATGCTTCCTTGACGCGATGGCTGCACGCACTGCAGCCATACGCGGCGATGCCCTGCGGCGCGCCTCAGCCGATCGCGTGCACGCACTCGCCGAGCACGTAGACCCGGGCGATGGCGCGGTCGTCGCCGAGCATCATCAGCGCGAACAGCCGTTCGGCGAGCGACACGGCACGGGCGGTGCGCCGCGTCAGCAGCTGCGTCGCGCCCGGATCGAGCACGACGAAGTCGGCCTCGCGTCCGGGTTCGAAGCTGCCGATGTGCGCATCGAGATCGAGTGCGCGGGCGCCGCCGAGGGTCGCGAGATAGAACCCGCGCAGCGGCGCCAGCGTGTGTCCGGCCAGCCGCGCCACCTTGTAGCCCTCGGCCAGCGTGTGCAGCAGCGAGAAGCTCGTGCCGCCGCCGACATCGGTGCCGAGGGCCAGATGCCCGGCGGCACAGGCCGGCAGATCAAGCAGGCCGCTGCCGAGGAACAGGTTCGAGCCCGGGCAGAACGCGACGCTGGCGCCGGATTCGCACATGCGCGTGCGATCGGCGGCATCGAGGTGCAGGCAGTGCGCGTAGACGGCGCGCCGGCGCAGCAGGCCGAAGCGGTCATAGACATCGAGATAACTGCGCGCCCACGGAAACAGGCCGGCGACCCATTCGAGCTCGCGCTGGCTCTCGGCGACATGCGAATGGATGAACAGGCTGTCGTCGAGGCGCGCGAGCCGCCCGCAGACATCGAGCTGGCCCTCGGTCGAGGTCGGCGCGAAGCGCGGCGTGATCGCGTAGTGGAAGCGCCCGTGGCCGTGCCAGCGCCGGATCAGCGCCAGCGAGTCGGCGTACCCGGCGTCGGCCGGGTCGCAGAGATCCTCCGGCACGTGGCGATCCATCAGCAGCTTGCCGGCGACCAGCCGCAGCCGCTGTCCGGCCGCGGCCGTGAACAGCGCATCGACCGACTGCGGATGCACGCTGGCCATCACCAGCGCCGTGGTCGTGCCGTGGCGCAGCAGTTCCTCGATGAACACCCCGGCGAGCTCGTGCGCGTGCGCCGGATCGGCGAAGGCGCGTTCGGCCGGATAGGTGTAGGTCTGCAGCCAGTCGAGCAGGTCGCTGCCGTAGCTGGCGATGATGTCGGTCTGCGGGTAATGGATGTGCGCATCGACGAAGCCCGGCATCAGCAGCCGGTCCGGGAAGTACTCGACCGGCACTTCGGGCGACAGCTGCGGCAGCAGCCGCGCGGCCGGCCCGCACTCGACGATGCGGCCATCGGCAACCAGCAGCAGGCCGTCGGGCCGGTGGCGCACATGCGCCGAATCGGGGTTCTCACCCGGGTCGCCGGTGAAGTCCAGCAGTTCGGCACGAAACGCACGCAGCTCGGTCATGGCGGCACCGCAGGGCTTCAGCGCCGCCGGCTGCGGCACGCCGGAGAAGCTTAGGTGCTTGTCCGCCATGCCGGCATGTCCGCGATACAGTCAGGCCGGCATGAGTCATTTCAAAATGACAAATCCCGATTGAAAGCCTTGTCGCTGGCCTGCGATAGTGCGGGGGCGGGGCGTTCCCACGGGGGCTCTCGCCAGGGCTGCCGCCCGCGCTGGTCGGGGGGCCGGCGCGGGCGGCGCTCTGTCTGATCCGGATGCAGACAGCCGCCGCCGCTGCCGGTCACTTCACTTCGGCATCTGCCCGACCACGCCCTCGACGTAGTAATTCATCTTCAGAAGCTCGTCATCGGTGAGCTTCGCACCGGCCCCGATGACCTGCCGGCCGGCCTGATCGAACAGCGGCCCCTGGAAGGGCAGCAGCCTGCCATCGATGATGTCCTGCTTCTTCGTCGCCACCAGCGCCCCGACCTCGGCCGGCACCGCCGGATGCAGCGGTGCCAGTCCGACCATGCCGTCCTTGATGCCACCCCAGACATTGTCCGGCGCCCAGCTGCCGTCGAGCACCTGCTGCACGACCCGGCGGTAATAGCCCTCCCAGTGATGGGTCGCCGCGCTCAGATGCGCCTTCGGGCCATATTTGCTCATGTCCGAGTGATAGCCGATCGCGTACGCGCCCTTGTCCTCGGCGGTCTGCACGACGGCGGTCGAATCGGTGTGCTGCGTCAGCACGTCGGCGCCCTGCGCGACCAGCGTCGCGGCCGCCTCGCGCTCCTTGCCCGGATCGAACCAGGCGTTCACCCAGATCACCTTGACCTGCGCCTGCGGGTTGACGCTCTTCATGCCGAGCATGAAGGCGTTGATGCCCATCACCACCTCCGGGATCGGGAAGGCGGCGACGTAGCCGGCGACGCCGGACTTCGACATGCGGCCGGCGAGGATGCCGGTCAGATAGCGCGCCTCGTAGTAGCGCGCCGCGTAGATGCCGACGTTCGGTGCCTGCCGGTAGCCGGTCGCGTGCTCGAAGATGCCCTTCGGAAACTGCTTCGCGACGCGCAGCAGCGGGTTCATGTAGCCGAACGAGGTCGCGAACACGAGCCCGTAGCCGCTGCTCGCGAACTCGCGGATCACGCGCTCGGCATCGGCACCCTCGCTGACGCTCTCGATGACCTTGATCATCACCTTGTCGCCGAAGCTCGCCTCGACCGCCTTGCGGCCGAGATCGTGCTGATAGGTCCAGCCGGCGTCGCCGATCGGACTGACGTAGACGTAGCCGACCTTCAGCGGCAGTTCGGGCTTCGGGAAGGCCGCCCGGGCCGGGCGCGGCACACTGGCGAAGGCGGCGGCGAGCGGGGTGGCGGCGGCAAACTGCAGCAACTGGCGACGGCGGGGACTGAACATGCTTCGGAACCGGTTCCTTGGGACATGGGGCCTTGCGGACGATGGGGCCGGAGGACGCGGGCGGGGTTGCGCTCCGGCACCGGACGGGCGCTTCCGGGGTTTGCGGCTTTGCAGCATGGTGATTTTATCGCCGGATGCGGGCGCTGCCTGCGCAAGCATGCTGACGCGGCGGGCCGGCTTCAGGCATGCGGATGCCAGGGCTGTCCGAGACTCGCCGGCGTGTGGCGACGCTGCGTGAGCGGGTCGCGCGCGATCAGCGTCAGCACGACGATGGTCGCCAGATACGGCAGCATGCCGAGGAACTGCGCCGGCACGGCGATGCCGAGCGCCTGCGCATGGAACTGCAGGATGCCGACGCCGCCGTACAGCCACGCCCCGAGCAGCGTGCGCCCCGGACGCCAGCCGGCGAACACCACCAGCGCGAGCGCGATCCAGCCACGGCCGGCGCTGAGCCCCTCGACCCACATCGGCGTGTAGTCGATCGCGAGATACGCCCCGGCCAGCCCCGCGCAGGCCCCGCCGAACAGCACGGCCGCCCAGCGGATGCGGCGCACCGGCAGCCCGAGCGCATGCGCAGTCGCCGGCGACTCGCCGACGGCGCGCAGCACCAGTCCGGCGCGGCTGCGCTGCAGGAAGTACCAGACCAGCACCGTCAGCAGCAGACCCGTGACGATCAGCGGATCGAAGCCGAAGCCGCCGCCCAGCGGGATCAGCGCCATGCCATCGAGCGTGCGGCTGACGTAGTCGCGCCCGGCGTAGGCTGACAGCCCGCTGCCGAGCATCGTGATCGCCAGTCCGCAGGCAACCTGGCTGGCGAGGCAGTTCAGCGTCAGCCACGCGAACAGCGCCGCGAGTCCGACGCCGGCCAGCGCCCCGGCGAGCGCCCCGGCCGCGTAGCCGGCGCCGCCGCTCGCGACTGCGAAGGCCGTCAGCGCCCCGACCAGCATCATGCCCTCGACGCCGAGGTTCAGGACGCCGCTCTTCTCGGCGATCAGCTCGCCGAGCGCGGCGATCAGCAGCGGTGTGGCCGCTGCCAGCACGCCGGCGAGGATCGGCAGCCAGCCCGACAGGCTCATGAGGTGCGCGCCGCAGGCTTGCGGTACACGCGCCGCAGCCGGTAATGCACGAAGGTGTCGCAGGCGAGCAGCGCGCACAGCAGTCCGCCCTGGAACACGCCGCTGATCGCCGCCGGCAGATCGAGCGTCATCTGCGCCGCCTCGCCGCCGAGCGCAAGCAGCGACAGCAGCAGCGCCGCCAGCACCACGCCGCGCGGATCGAGCCGGCCGACGAAGGCGACGATGATCGCCGTGAAGCCGTATCCGGGCGACACCGACGGCTGCAGCTGCCCGAGCGGGCCGGCAACCTCGGCGTAACCGGCAAAACCGGCGCAGGCCCCGCCCGTGAGCATCGCGATCCACACCGCGGCGCGCTGCGAATAGCCGGCATGACGCGCCGCGAGCGGTGCCTCGCCGCTGACCTGCAGCCGGAAGCCGGCGTAGGTGTAACGCTGCACGAAGCAGAGCAGCCCGGCGAGGACGAGCGCCACCGGAAACGCCAGCGTCACGCGCGCGCCTTCGTGCAGCGGCGCCAGCAGCGCGGCATCCGCGAACTGGATCGACTGCGGAAAGTTGAAACCGGCCGGATCGCGCCACGGACCATTGACCAGCCAGCCGAGCAGCAGCGGCGCGACGTAGGCCAGCATCAGGCTGCTCAGGATTTCGCTGCTGCCGTAGCGCGTGCGCAGCCAGGCCGGCAGCGCCGCCCACATCATGCCGCCGGCAATGCCGGCGAGCGCCATCGCCGGCGCGATCCAGAGACTTTCAGCGTCGATGAAGCCGTCGCAGGCGATCGCGAGTCCGCCGGCGCAGATCGCCCCGAGCGTGAACTGGCCGTCGGCACCGATGTTCCAGACCTTGGCCCGGAAGCCGAGCGCGAGCCCGAGCCCGCAGAGCGCGAGCGGTGTTGCCTTCAGCAGCCATTCGCCGATGCCGTAGACACTGGCGAGCGGCTGCAGGAAGTACACGGACAGCGCCTGCAGCGGTGCATGACCGAAGGCTGCGAACAACACGCTGCCGCCGAGCAGGGTCAGCAGCAGCGCCGCGAGCGGCGCGAGCCACATCGCCCGCACCGAAGGCAGCGTCCGCGCTTCAAGCGTGAACATCCCGCATCCCCGGCGCTGCTGCTGCCGTCACCGGCCCGAAACCGCCCCCCATCCACTGCCCGAGTTCGGCGGCATCGGTGGCCCCGGTCTCCCGGACCGGCGACAGCCGTCCGCCGGCGAGCACGGCGATGCGATCACAGAGGCCGAACAGCTCGTCGAGGTCCTCGGAGATCACCAGCAGCGCCACGCCGTCGTTGCGAAGCCGCAGCAGCTGTTCGTGGATCAGCGCCGCCGAGGCGACATCGACGCCCCAGGTCGGCTGCGCGATCACCAGCGCCTGCGGATGCTGCGCCAGCTCGCGCCCGACGATGAACTTCTGCAGGTTGCCGCCCGAAAGACTGTTCGCCGGCGCCTGCGCGCCCTTGCAGCGCACCTGAAAGCCTTCGATCAGCGCGCGCGCGAAGCGCAGCACCGCCGGCCGGCGGATCAGCCCGGCACGCACCAGCCCGTGACCGGCGGCGGTGAGCAGCGTGTTGTCCGCGAGCGAGCGCGCCGGCACCGCCGCGCGGCCGAGCCGCTCCTCCGGCAC
>NZ_DAOLKE010000071.1:0-13423 GCF_035331805.1 Plasticicumulans sp.
CGGTTCGCCGGGCGGCTGCGCAAGCTCGTGCTGCTCAACCTCGGCTTCGGCACGCTGGTCGTGCTGGCCGCGGCGCTGGCCCGCTACGGTCACTGAGCCGTCGCCGGCCGCCCGCGGCGGCCGTGATACACTCCGCCGGCTCGTCCGCTGCCGTCCCCGATCGCCCGCATGAAGCTCGAAGACGCTCTCGCTGACGGCCTCGGCCGCCTCGGCCTGTGCCCGCCGTCGCCGGCCATCACCGCACTCGCCGCCTATCTGCGCCTGCTCGAACAGTGGAACCGCGCCTACAACCTGACCGCCGTGCGCGAGCTTGGCGACATGGTGGCGAAGCACGTGCTCGACAGCGCCGCGGTGCTGCCGTGGCTGCACGGTGCGCGCGTGCTCGATGTCGGCAGCGGCGCCGGCCTGCCCGGCATCCCGCTGGCGATCCTGAGCCCGGAGCGCGACTACGTGCTGCTCGACGGACTCGGCAAGCGCACGCGCTTCCTGACGCAGGTGGTGCTGGAGCTGAAGCTCGCGCACGTGCAGGTCGTGCAGGCGCGCGTCGAGGACTGGCAGGCACCGGCGCCGTTCACGAGCGTGATCTCGCGGGCTTTCGCGGCCCTGCCGGAGTTCGTCGAACTCGCCGGGCCGCACTGCGCGAGCGACGGCCGGCTGCTGGCGATGAAGGGCCAGCTCGACGCTGCCGAGACCGCCGCGGTTCCGCCCGGCTGGCGGTTGCGGGCGACACACCGGCTCGACGTGCCGGGCATCAACGGCGAGCGTCATCTGCTCGAACTCGAACCGCTCGCTGCGGCCGCCTGAATTCTTCATCACCGGTGATTCACGCATGGGCAAGGTCATCGCCATCGCGAACCAGAAGGGCGGGGTCGGCAAGACCACCACCGCCGTCAACCTCGCCGCCGCCCTCGCCGCCGCCAAGGCGCGGCTGAAGATCATCCTGATCGACCTCGATCCGCAGGGTAACGCCACCATGGGCTGCGGCATCGACAAGCACGGCGCCGAGGCGACGATGACCGAGGTGCTGCTCGGCGAGACCTCGATCGGCGAGGCGCTGGTGTACTCGGAATCGGCCGGCATCCAGGTGCTGCCGTCCAACGGCGACCTGACCGCCGCCGAGATCGGCCTCGCGACCCGCGAGCAGGGCGCGTTCCGCCTGCGCGAGACGCTCGCGGCGATCCGCGGCAACTTCGATTACATCGTCATCGACTGCCCGCCGTCGCTGAACATGCTGACGATCAACGCGCTGACCGCCGCCGACAGCATCCTGATCCCGGTGCAGTGCGAGTACTACGCGCTCGAAGGCCTGTCCTCGCTGCTGTCGACGATCGAGCACGTGCGCGCCAGCACCAATCCGCAACTCCATATAGAAGGACTGCTGCGCACGATGTTCGATGCCCGCAACCGCCTCGCCAACGAGGTCTCCGGCCAGGTGCTCGAACACTTCGCCGGCCAGGTCTATGACGCGATCATCCCGCGCACCGTGCGCCTGGCCGAGGCCCCGAGCTACGGCCAGCCGATCATCGTCTACGACCCGGCCTCGCGCGGCGCCGAAAGCTACCGCGAACTGGCGCGCGAGGTGCTCAAGCGCGCCCGCCGCCCGGCCGCCGCCGTCTGAGGAGCATGCAGCACATGGCGATCAGGAAGGGCGGACTGGGCCGCGGACTCGATGCGCTGCTCGGCGCGGCACGCAGCCTGCCGGCGCAGACACCGGCAGCGACACCGGCAACGCCGGCTGACGGCGAAGAAGCGCAGGCGGACGGCCTGCTGCGCCGGCTGCCGGTCGAACTCGTCGGACGCGGACGCTGGCAGCCGCGGCTCGACATCGACGCCGGTGCGCTGGAGGAACTCGCCGCGTCGATCCGCGCGCAGGGCGTCGTGCAGCCGATCGTCGTGCGGGCACTCGATGACGGGCGCTACGAGATCATCGCCGGCGAGCGGCGCTGGCGGGCCGCGCAGCTCGCCGGCCTCGCCGAGATCCCGGCGCTGGTGCGCGAGGTGCCCGATCACGCGGCGCTCGCGATCGCGCTGATCGAGAACATCCAGCGCGAGGACCTCAACCCCCTCGAAGAGGCACTGGCCCTGCGCCGGCTGATCGACGAGTACGACCTGACGCACCAGGCCGTCGCCGATGCGATCGGCCGCTCGCGGGCCGCGGTCTCGAACCTGCTGCGCCTGCTCGAACTCGCGCCCGAGGCGCGCGAGCTGCTGCGCAGCGGCCGCATCGAGATGGGCCACGCCCGCGCGCTGCTGACGCTGCCGTCCGCGCTGCAGGTCGAGGCGGCGCGTCAGGTTGCGCTGCGCGGACTGAACGTGCGCGAGACGGAAGCGCTGGCGCGGCGGCTGAGCGGCACAACGGCCGCTGCGGGGCATCCGCAGGCGGCGCCCGACCCCGACGTGCGCCGCCTGCAGGATCGACTGTCCAGCCGGCTCGGCGCACGCGTGCAACTGCGTCACGGCAATGGCGGCAAGGGCAGTTTGGTCATTCATTACAATACCTTGGATGAACTCGACGGCATCATCGCGCACTTCGGGCAGGATGACTTTCCGTTAAGTTCTTGATTGACCGGTGCGCCACGCACTTTTATAATGCGCGCCGCGTTTGCGGGACGCCCGGCCTGGAGCATGTTGCCATACGAAACGCCGTTTTCAAATAACGGAACGGCGAGATCGGACGACAACAGTATCCCGGCTACCAGAAGCGACAAGAAAACCGAGCTCATGGGCGTCAACAAGGCAACGCAAAGGATACTTGCTGTTCAGTTTGTGGTTACGTTGTCGGCCGTGCTGATCGCGGCCGTTTTCGGCGATGCGAAAACGGTACGTTCAGCAGGTGCGGGCGGGGGGATCGGTTTCGCCGTCACAGCGTGCTTTGCCTTTCTCGTGTTTCGCGTGCGCCCCGGCGCCGCGGCCGGGAAAATGGCGCGTGCGCTGTTTCTGGGCGAAGCGGTCAAATTCGTGCTCACGGTGCTGCTGTTTGCGGCGGCACTGGTGTTCATGGATCTGGCATTCATGCCCTTCATCCTCACCTATGCGGTGACGCTGGCAGCTTACTGGCTGGCTCTACCTCTGACTTTGGACGCTTCGGTGAAGATGCTATGAGTGCAGGTGCAGGTCCTCATTCCGCTTCGGAATACATCATTCATCACCTCCATCCGATGTCCGTCGGCGAGGGTTTCTGGACCCTTCACCTCGACACGATCTTCTTCTCGCTCGGACTCGGCCTGCTGTTCCTGTACCTGTTCCGCAAGGCGGCCGTGAATGCCACGTCCGGCGTGCCGGGCGGGCTGCAGAATTTCTGCGAAATCCTCGTCGAATTCGTCGATGGCCAGGTCAAGGATTCATTCCACGGTCACAACCCGGTCATCGCGCCGCTGGCGCTGACGATTTTCGTCTGGGTATTCCTGTGGAATTCCATGGACCTGCTGCCGGTCGACCTGCTGCCGGCCATCGGTCAGCTGTTCGGCATCCCGTACCTGCGCGTCGTGCCGTCGACCGACCTGAACTCGACCTTCGGCCTGTCGATCAGCGTGCTGTGCCTGATCTACTACTACAGCATCAAGGTCAAGGGCGGTCACGGTTTCGCGCACGAGGTGCTCGGCCATCCGTTCGGCATCAAGGCTGCGCCGGCCAACCTGCTGCTGCGCATCGTCGAAGACCTTGCCAAGCCGATTTCGCTCGCACTGCGTCTGTTCGGCAACCTGTATGCCGGCGAACTGATCTTCATCCTGATCGCGCTGCTGCCGTGGTACGTCCAGCCCTTCCTCGGCTGGCCGTGGGCGGTGTTCCATATCCTGGTCATCACCCTGCAGGCCTTCATCTTCATGACCCTGACGATCGTGTACCTGTCGATGGCGCACGAGGATCACTGACCGGGTCGGAAGTCGTAGTCGGTAAGTAAACCTCAGTCCCTTTGTTTCAACTCAATCCAATCCCGCTTCACGTCTGGAGGAAAAATGGAAATCGCCAAGCTCGTTGCTGACGTCCAGGGCATGACCGTCATTGCCGTTGCTCTGATCCTGGGTCTGGGTGCGCTGGGTACCGCCATCGGCTTCGCGCTGCTCGGTGGCAAGTTCCTGGAAGGCGCCGCGCGTCAGCCGGAAATGATCCCGACCCTGCAGGTCAAGATGTTCATCGTCGCCGGCCTGCTCGACGCGGTGACCATGATCGGCGTCGGTATCGCCCTGTTCTTCACGTTCGCGAACCCCTTCCTCGGCCCGGTCCAGGCTCTGGCGCACTAATCCGAAGGCCATCCGGGTTCCATGACCCGTACAAGGGGGAAATGACGTGAATATCAATGCCACGCTCATCGGGCAGATGATCACGTTCGCCCTTCTGGTGGTCTTCACGATGAAGTACGTATGGCCTCCGATCATGAAGGCCATGCACGATCGCCAGAAGCGTATTGCCGAAGGTCTGGCTTCCGCTGAACGCGGCGTCCACGAGCAGGAACTGGCCAAGGCCCGTGCTGCCGAGATGCTGAAGGAAGCCAAGCAGCAGGCGGCCGAGATCATCGGCCAGGCCCAGAAGCGGGCCAACGAGATCGTCGAGCAGTCCAAGCACGAGGCGCAGGCCGAAGGCGAGCGTCAGCTGCACGCGGCCAAGGCCGAGATCGATCTCGAGTTCAACCGTGCCCGCGAGCAGTTGCGTGGCCAGGTGGTCAGCATCGCCGTTGCCGGTGCCGGCAAGGTCCTGAAGCGTGAAATCGACGCCCAGGCCCATGCCAAGCTGCTCGACGATCTGGTCGCTCAGCTCTGACAACGGACGGGACTACCCATGGCTGAAACGACAACTGTCGCACGCCCCTACGCCCGCGCTGCGTTCGAGCACGCCCAGGCCAGGAAGGGCGGCTTGAAGAAGTGGTCGGAAGTGCTCGCGGCGGCTGCGGCCGTCGCGGCCGATCCGGCCATGCAGAACGCCTTCGCCGATCCGGCCCTCACGGTGCCCGAGCGTGCGGATGTGTTTCTGGACGTGGTGCGCTCGGTGGCCGGCGACAAGGCGGTCTCCGAGGATTTCGGCAACTTCGTCCGCCTGCTGGCGGAGAACCGGCGCCTCGTGCTGCTGCCCGACATCGTCGCGATGTTCGAGGCACTGAAGGCCGAGGCCGAGAAGTCGATCCGCGCCGAGGTGGTCTCGGCCTTCCCGATCGGCGACGAACAGAAGACCCGCCTTGCAGCCGCGCTCAAGCAGCGGCTGCAGCGCGAGATCGAACTGGAAGTCACGGTCGACGAATCGCTGATCGGCGGCGCGATCATCCGGGCCGGGGACGTGGTCATTGACGGTTCAGCTCGGGGCCAGCTGGCGAACTTCGCCACCGCCCTGCGCCAGTGAGGGGAATTGAAGGCTTATGCAACTGAATCCTACCGAAATCAGTGAACTGATCCGGAGCCGCATCGAGAAGTTCGAGCCGTCGGCCGAGGCACGCACGGAAGGCACGATCGTCAGCCTCACCGACGGCATCGTCCGCATTCACGGTCTCGAGAACGTGATGCAGGGCGAGATGATCGAGTTCCCGGGCAGCACCTTCGGCCTCGCCCTGAACCTGGAGCGCGACTCCGTCGGTGCGGTGGTGCTCGGCGCCTACGATCACCTGTCCGAGGGCGACAAGTGCTTCTGCACCGGCCGCATCCTCGAAGTGCCGGTCGGCCCCGAACTGCTCGGACGCGTCGTCAACTCGCTCGGCGCGCCGATCGACGGCAAGGGCCCGATCAACACCTCGCTGAGCTCGCCGGTCGAGAAGGTCGCCCCGGGCGTCATCGAGCGCCAGTCGGTCAGCCAGCCGGTGCAGACCGGCCTCAAGGCGATCGACGCGATGGTCCCGGTCGGCCGCGGCCAGCGCGAGCTGATCATCGGCGACCGCCAGACCGGCAAGACCGCCGTGGCGATCGACGCGATCATCAACCAGAAGGGCACGGGCGTTAAGTGCGTCTACGTCGCGATCGGCCAGAAGAACTCGTCGATCGCCGCCGTGGTGCGCAAGCTCGAAGAGCACGATGCGATGGCCCACACCATCGTCGTCGCCGCCGGTGCCTCCGATCCGGCCGCCATGCAGTACCTGGCCGCCTACTCGGGCTGCGCGATGGGCGAGTACTTCCGCGACCGCGGCGAGGACGCGCTGATCGTCTATGACGACCTGTCCAAGCAGGCCGTCGCCTACCGCCAGATCTCGCTGCTGCTGCGCCGTCCGCCGGGTCGCGAAGCCTATCCGGGCGACGTGTTCTACCTGCACTCGCGTCTGCTGGAGCGCGCCTCGCGCATCAACGCCGACGAAGTCGCGCGCCTGACCAACGGCGAAGTCACCGGCAAGACCGGCTCGCTGACCGCACTGCCGGTCATCGAGACGCAGGCCGGCGACGTGTCCGCGTTCGTGCCGACCAACGTCATCTCGATCACCGACGGCCAGATCTTCCTGGAAACCGACCTGTTCAACGCCGGCATCCGGCCCGCGATCAACGCCGGTCTGTCGGTGTCGCGCGTCGGCGGTGCGGCGCAGACCAAGGCGGTCAAGAAGCTCGGCGGCGGCGTGCGTCTGGCGCTCGCGCAGTACCGCGAACTCGCGGCCTTCGCGCAGTTCGCCTCGGACCTCGACGATGCGACCCGCAAGCAGCTCGAACGCGGTCAGCGCGTCACCGAGCTGATGAAGCAGAAGCAGTATTCGCCGCTGTCCGTCGGCGAAATGGCGATCTCGCTGTTTGCGGCCGACAAGGGCTATCTGGACGACGTGCCGCTGAACAAGATCGGTGACTTCGAATCGGCGCTGATCGCGTACATGAACGCGAACCAGAGCGAGCTGATGAAGAAGGTCAACGAGACCGGCGACTACAACGGCGAAATCGAAGCGGCCTTCGCGAAGGGCGTGGAAGATTTCAAGGCCAACCACGTCTGGTAAGCGGGTGTCAGCATGGCCGGTGCCAAAGAGATTCGAACGAAGATCAAGAGTATCAAGAATACTCAGAAGATCACTCGTGCCATGGAAATGGTTGCGGCGAGCAAGATGCGCAAGGCTCAGGAACGCATGTATGCGGCCCGGCCCTACGCGGAGAAGATCCGCACCGTCATCTCGCACCTGGCCCATGCGCACACCGAGTATCGCCCCCCGGCCCTGATGGACCGGCCCGACGTGAAGCGGGTCGGTTACATCGTGATCTCCACGGACCGCGGTCTGTGCGGTGGCCTGAACACCAACCTGTTCAAGGCCACCGTGCAGTCGATGCGCGAGTGGCAGGCCAAAGGGGTGGAAAGCGAACTGTGTACGGTCGGCACCAAGGCTGCGGGCTTCTTCCGCCGTCTGGGCGTGAAGGTCGCTGCCACCGTGTCGCACCTGGGTGACACGCCGCGGATCGAGGATCTGGTCGGCAGCGTGAAGGTCATGTTCGACCGCTTCCGCGAAGGCGAGATCGACCGCATCTACCTCGTGCATAACGTCTTCCTGAACACGATGACGCAGAAGCCGAGCGTGGAGCTGCTGGTGCCGGTCTCGGCGCGCGTCGAAAAGGTCGATGCTCCGCACCGCTGGGATTACCTGTACGAGCCCGATGCGACGGTGCTGCTGGACACCCTGCTGGTCCGCTACGTCGAATCGCTGGTGTATCAGGGACTCGTCGAGAACGTGGCCTGCGAAATGGCGGCGCGCATGATCGCGATGAAGTCGGCCTCGGACAACGCCGGCAGCCTCATCGACGAATTGCAGCTCGTCTACAACAAGGCGCGTCAGGCGGCAATCACGCAGGAGCTTTCCGAGATCGTGGCGGGCGCCGCGGCCGTTTGATCCATCGGGCTGCCATCGCAGGTTTCGAGAGTCTTCGAGAATCAGCAGAGTCTTAAGGGGAACCCTCTAATGAGTTCTGGAAAGATCGTACAAGTCATCGGCGCCGTCGTGGACGTCGAGTTCCCGCGCGGTGCGGTGCCGAAGATCTATGACGCGCTCAAGATCGACGGTGCGGATCTGACGCTGGAAGTGCAGCAGCAGCTCGGCGACGGCATCGTGCGCGCCATCGCGCTCGGTACCTCCGACGGCCTGCGCCGCGGCATGGTCGCCAACAACACCGGTGCGGCGATCAACGTGCCGGTCGGCAAGGCGACGCTGGGCCGCATCATGAACGTGCTCGGCACCCCGATCGACCATCAGGGTCCGGTCGGCGCCGAGACGACCTGGGCGATCCACCGCAAGGCTCCGGCCTACGAGGAACAGTCCGGTTCCACCGACCTGCTCGAAACCGGCATCAAGGTCATCGACCTGCTCTGCCCGTTCGCGAAGGGCGGCAAGGTCGGCCTGTTCGGCGGCGCCGGCGTCGGCAAGACCGTGAACATGATGGAGCTGATCCGCAACATCGCGATCGAGCACTCCGGTTATTCCGTGTTCGCGGGCGTGGGCGAGCGTACCCGTGAGGGCAACGACTTCTACCACGAGATGAAGGACTCGAACGTGCTCGACAAGGTCGCGCTCGTTTACGGCCAGATGAACGAGCCGCCGGGCAACCGTCTGCGCGTCGCGCTGACCGGCCTGACCATGGCCGAGTACTTCCGTGACGAAGGCCGTGACGTGCTGCTGTTCGTCGACAACATCTACCGCTACACGCTCGCCGGTACCGAAGTGTCGGCGCTGCTCGGGCGCATGCCGTCGGCGGTGGGTTACCAGCCGACGCTGGCCGAGGAAATGGGTGTGCTGCAGGAGCGCATCACCTCGACCAAGAAGGGCTCGATCACGTCGATCCAGGCCGTGTACGTGCCTGCGGACGACCTGACCGACCCGTCGCCGGCGACGACCTTCGCGCACCTTGACGCGACCGTCGTGCTGTCGCGCCAGATCGCCGAGCTCGGCATCTACCCGGCCGTCGACCCGCTCGACTCGACCTCGCGTCAGCTCGATCCGCTGATCATCGGCGAGGAGCACTACAGCACCGCCCGCGCCGTGCAGGGTGTGCTGCAGCGCTACAAGGAGCTGAAGGACATCATCGCGATCCTCGGCATGGACGAGCTGTCGGAAGAAGACCGCCAGGTCGTCGCCCGTGCCCGCAAGATCCAGCGCTTCCTGTCGCAGCCGTTCTTCGTCGCGGAAGTCTTCACCGGCTCGCCGGGCAAGTACGTGTCGCTGAAGGACTCGATCCGCGGCTTCAAGGGCATCATCGCCGGCGAGTACGACCACCTGCCGGAGCAGGCCTTCTACATGGTCGGTTCCATCGACGAAGCCGTCGAGAAGGCCGCCAAGCTGTAAGGCGACCCGGCGTGCCGGAGTGAATCACCCTCACTCCGGCGCGCGTCCCGACGATCCGACGAGGTAACGACGTCATGGCGATGACGCTGCATGTGGACATCGTGAGTGCCGAGAAGCAGATCTTCTCCGGCACCGCGGAGATGCTGGTCGCGACGGCCGAGGAAGGCGAACTCGGCATCCTGCCGCGCCACAGCCAGATGCTGGCCCGGCTCAAGCCCGGTCAGGTGCGCGTGAAGCTGCAGTTCGGCGAGGAGCAGGTGTTCTACGTCTCCGGCGGTCTGCTCGAAGTGCAGCCGCACACGGTGACCGTGCTTGCGGACACCGCCGAGCGTGCTGCCGACCTCGACGAGGCGAAGGCGATCGAAGCCAAGCGCCGCGCCGAGGAAATCCTCGCTGCCCGCAGCGACGAGATCAGCCTCGCCCGCGCCCAGGCCGAACTGGCCGAGGCCGTGGCCCAGCTGCAGGCGATCGAAAAGCTGCGCAAGCTGCGCAAGGCCTGATCGCCGCCTGCAAGCGGCAACCCGTATCGACCCACGCCGCGGCCCTGTCCGCGGCGTTTGCTTTTGCGGCCGTGCCGCCGCCGGAGTCCCCCGCCGATGAGCCTGTCGAGTCCCGCAAGTCCTGCGAACCTCCATGTCGTCATCCTTGCCGCCGGCAAGGGCAAGCGCATGGTTTCGGACCTGCCCAAGGTCCTGCACGCGGTCGGCGGCCGGCCGATGCTCGGGCATGTCATCGCCAGCGCGCAGCGGCTCGGTGCGGCGCGCATCGTCGTCGTGCACGGCCACGGCAGCGAGCAGGTGCTGGCGCGCTTCGGCACGGTACCCGGCATCGCCTGGGCCGAGCAGGCCGAGCAGCTCGGCACCGGCCACGCCGTCGCGCAGGCGCTGCCGGCGCTGCCGGCGGACGGGCTGGCGCTGGTGCTGTACGGCGACGTGCCGCTGGTGCGCCCTGAATCCCTGACGCCGCTGCTCGCGGCGGCCGCGGCCGGCGGCATCGGCCTGCTGACGGTCGAACTGCCGGACCCGACCGGCTACGGGCGCATCGTGCGCGATGACGGCGGCCGGGTGCTGCGCATCGTCGAGGAGAAGGACGCCGATGCCGCCACGAAGCGCATCCGCGAAGGCAACACCGGCATCCTCGCCGCACCGCTCGCGCGCCTGCGCGACTGGGTCGGGCGCCTCGGCAACGCCAACGCCCAGGGCGAGTACTACCTGACCGACATCATCGAGATGGCGGTCGGCGAAGGGCTCGCCGTCGTGCCGCACACGGTTGCCGCGCCCGAGGAGGTCCAGGGCGTCAACAACCGCGTGCAGCTCGCCGAGCTGGAGCGCTTCTACCAGCGCGCGCAGGCCGAGGCGCTGATGATCGCCGGCGCCACGCTCGCCGATCCGGCGCGCATCGACGTGCGCGGCGAGGTTTCCACCGGCCGCGACGTGCAGATCGACGTGAACGTCGTGTTCGAAGGCCGCGTCGTGCTCGGTGACCGCGTGCGCATCGGCGCGAATTGCGTGCTGCGCGACTGCACGATCGCCGACGATGTCGAGATCAAACCGTTCACGCTGATCGAGCAGGCCGAGGTCGGCACCCGCGCGCAGCTCGGCCCGTACGCGCGCCTGCGCCCCGGCACCGTGCTCGCCGAGGACACGCACGTCGGCAACTTCGTCGAACTGAAGAACTCGACGCTGGCCGCCGGCGCCAAGGCCAATCACCTGAGCTACATCGGCGACGCGACGGTCGGGGCGGCGGTCAACATCGGCGCCGGCACGATCACCTGCAACTACGACGGCGTGAACAAGAGCCGCACCGTGATCGGCGACGGCGCCTTCATCGGCTCGAACAGCTCGCTGATCGCACCGGTGACGATCGGCGCGCAGGCGACGGTCGGCGCCGGTTCGGCGATCGGCAAGGACGTGCCGGACGCCACGCTGGCGATCACGCGCGCGCCGCAGAAGACGATCACGAGCTGGAAACGGCCGGAAAAGAAGACCTGACGCCGGTGCCGGCCGGCTCAGCGCCGCCGCAGCCGCAACCAGAGCTGCGCATCGAAGGGCAGGCCGCCGCCCTCCACCGGGCAGTCCGCCAGCTGCTGCGCCGGGCGGCCCTTCAACACCTTCTCGACCGACACCGCCTGCAGCGTCCAGCCTGCGGGCAGCAGCCCGGCGAGCGGCTGCGAGGCAGCCAGCGCCTGCGCCGTCCAGGTGTTGTCGCTGCGGCCATCGCGGGCACGCCCGTGGCGCCGGTCCCAGCCGGGATCGGCAGCCGCCTGTGCCGCCAGCCCGCAGGCGAGCGCCGGATACCCGACCAGCCGCCCGAGGGCGACGGTCACGACCGGTCCGGCAGCGGCCAGCGCCTCGGCGAGCGTGCGGCGCAAGGTATCGGTGTCGAGCGCACAGCCCCCCGGAGCTTCGGGCCGGACGCTGCGCAGGCGTATCCACGCCGGTTCCCGGCGATCGACCTCGATGCGCAGCGTGCAGGCCGGATCGGCATTCGCCGCTGCCGCGACCATCAGCAGGCCGGCGAGGCCGAAGCCGTGTTGTCGTGCGTTCAGACCGCCCTCCCCCGCCGCGTGCGCGACGCTTGATCCGCCTGCTGCGGCCTGCGCTAATGCCGCCGGTCCGCTGCCGCCCCGCGCCCGCCCATGTCCCGACCTGACGCCGATTGTCCGGATGCGCTCGTGAGCGCGGCGGATCTTGCCGATCGCATCGAGCGGCTGCGCGCGCTGTTTCCGCAGGCCGTCGGCGAGCGCCTCGTCGAGGGCCGGACGCTCGCGAGCGTCGACCTCGCCCAGCTGCGCCGGCTGCTCGGCCCGCATGCCGCCGACGGGGAAGCCGACGGCTTCGGCCTGCACTGGCCGCAACGGGCAGCGGCCGCCGCGCAGATCGCCTCGCCACCGGCCGGCCGGCTGCAGCGCTGCCCCGGCGCCGGCCTCGACGAGGCGACGACGCGCAACGGCTTCATCGAGGGCGACAACCTCGACGTGCTGAAGCTGCTGCAGACCGGCTACGCCGGACGCGTCAAGCTCGCCTATCTCGATCCGCCGTACAACACCGGCCGCGATTTCATCTATGCCGACCGCCACGGCGGCGTGCGCCGCGGCGCACCGGATGCCGACCGCACGCGCCGGCACGGCGACTGGCTGAGCCGCATGTATCCGCGGCTGGCGCTGATCCGCACGCTGCTCGCCGACGACGGCCTGCTCGCGATCCACATCGACGAGCACGAGCAGCCGGCGCTGACGCTGCTGCTGCGCGAGCTGTTCGGCGAGGCCAACGAGCTCGGCATCGCGGTCTGGGACAAGCGCAACCCCAAGGGCGACGCGCGCGGCATCGCCTACCAGCATGAATCGCTGCTGCTGTACGCGCGCGACGCCGCGACGCTGCTCGCCAGGCAACCGCTGCGCCGGCCCAAGCGCCACGCGCAGCAGATGCTCGCCGCCGCCCGCACCGCCCTCGCCGCGAGTCCGACGCTCGAAGAAGCCCGCAGCCGCTACCGTGCCTGGCTGAAGTCGCAGCCGCAGCTCTCCGGCGGCGAGGCGATGTACTGGCGGCTGTCGGCCGACGGGCGCGTGTACCGGCTGGTGTCGATGGCCTGGCCGAACAAGCAGGCGCCGTCGGCCGAGTACTTCGAGCCGCTGATCCATCCGCAGACCGGCCGCCCCTGCCCGGTGCCGGTGCGCGGCTGGCGCAACCCGCCCGAGACCATGCGCCGGCTGCTCGACACCGGCCGGATCGAGTTCGGGCCGGATGAGTCGGTGCAGCCGCAGCGCATCTACTACCTCGACGAGAACCTGTACGAGAACGTGCCGTCGATCCTGCCCTACGGCGGTTCCGACGACGCCTTGCTGCGCACGCTCGGCATCCCGTTCGACCAGCCGAAGCCGGTCGACTTCGTCGCGGCGGTGATCGGCTGGTGCACGGGCGGCGACGATCTCGTGCTCGACTGCTGGGCCGGCTCCGGCACCACCGCGCACGCGGTCATGAAGCTCAACGCCGGCGACGGCGGCCGCAGACGCTTCCTGCTCGTGCAGCGCCCCGAGCCGCTCGACCCGCGCAAGCCCGGCCAGCGCGCCGCGTTCGCGTTCTGCGAGCAGCACGGACTGGCTCCGGACCTCGCCGGGCTGTGCCGCGAGCGACTGCGGCGCACGGCGGCGCTGCTGCGGGCGGAGTTTCCGGACTGGGACGGGGATGCGGGGTTCCGGGTGTGGCGCTG
>NZ_DAOLKE010000072.1:0-13344 GCF_035331805.1 Plasticicumulans sp.
CAGCCCGGGCAGCCAGCCGTTGCGCCAGGCCGCGAAGCCGGCCAGGGCCAGCGCACTCAGCACCGCGGCCAGCCCGATCCACCAGCGGCTGCGCCGGCGTGACGAGCGGTGGCTGTGACCGTGGGCGTGCGGATCGGCGTGCAGGTGTGCGCTCGCCGCCTGCACCGGCGCGGGCGCATTGCCCGGGCCGGTGACGGCGGCCGGCACGCTCTCGTGCACGGGCGCATGCATGTGCGGCACCGAGTCGGCCGCGATCACCGGCCGTGCCGGCATGGCTTCGTACAGCGGACCGGCAGGCTGCGGTGGCGGCTCGGTCGGCGGCGTGTCGGCGGCCACGTCGCGCACCAGCGCCGCCGAGACCCGGCGTTCGGAGCCGAGGTAGGCGAGCAGCAGCGACTGGTTGCAGATGCGGTTCAGCAGCCGCGGCACGCCGTGCGCGAGTTCATGGATGCGCACGAGGGCTTCGGCATCGAACAGATCGGCATCGGGCCGGCCGGCCGCGGCCAGGCGTGCGGCGATGAAGGCCGCGCTCTCGGTGGCATCGAGCGTGCGCAGCGTCAGGCGCCGCGGCGGGTGGGCGTCGCGCTGCGGATCGTGCACGAGCCGATCCTGCAGCTCCGGCTGGCCGCACAGCAGCACCTGCACCAGGCCGTGGCCGACTTCGCGCAGGTCGAGCAGCGCGTGCAGCTCGGCGAGCGTCTCGGCCGGCAGGTTCTGGGCGTCGTCGACGGCGATCAGCAGCGACCAGCCTTCGGACAGCCCGCGCACCAGCGCCGTGCGCAGCGCCTTCAGCCGCTCGGTGCGGCCGGTGCCGGGCGAGCGCAGGTCGAGGTCGTCGCAGAGGTAGTTCAGCAGGTCGTCGGGGCCGACGTGCGCGTTCCAGAACAGCACGACGTGGCGCTGCCGCATCGGCTCGCCGAGCGCGCGGCGCAGCAGCGTGGTCTTGCCGGTGCCGATCGGGCCGCTGAGCACCACCAGGGCCGCACCGGCGTCGAGCGCCTCGCGCAGTTCGGCCAGCACGGCGGCCTGCGCCCCGCAGGGGCGGAATTCGCTGCCCTCGGGATCGAGGAACGGGGAGCGCGTGAAGCCGAAGCTGGTTTCGTACATGGGGCGGAATCGTCGGCGGCAGGGCAGGGGAGCGGGCGGGGAGCGCCGGGTCTGCCGGACGGGGCATGCGCCGCGTCACGATCCATGGCGGCGCGCTGCGGCTCAGGGCGGCGGCGCTTCCTGCTGCTGATAGTCAGGCGGCACGCGCAGGCGTTCCGCCGGCACCGCGGCGCGCGACACGCTGCGCAGTTCGGTGACGAGTTCCGAGTCCTCCTCGCCGCGCTCGGTGGAATGGATCGGCACGCCGCCGAGGGCGGCGGCGACGCTGCCGTCCTGACCGGATGACTGCTCCAGCGCCGACAATGCGCCGGTCAGCGTCGCGAATTCCTCCTCGCTGAGGCCGAGCGCCTCGCGGCTGGCGACGCAGTGGGCTTCCTGCTTCTCGTCATCGACCCAGACGTTGACGATGCCGCAGCCGATGCCGGCGACGCTGCGGTGCTGGCCGGTCTGCTCGATGCGCCGCGGCACCCGCACGGCCTCGGTCGCGACGTTGCCGCGCAGGCTGGCTTCGAGCGCGGCGCGCTCCTCGGGCGGCAGCTTCGCGAGTTCCTCGCCGAGGCGGGCATCGCTGGCGCGCTGGCGCTCGGCGCTGGCGCGTTCGAGTTCGGCGGCCGAACTTTCGCCGAACTCGACGTAGGCCTTCTGTTCGGCATCGAGCATGGTCAGCACGTGGCGCCTGCCGTCGTACAGCACGATCGCGCGCTCCCCTTCCTGCACGGTCTCGAAGCGCAACCGGCTGCCGGCGATCGCGATGATCTGGGAGCCGCCGTCCCCATCGTCGTGCAGGGCATAGGTCAGCGTGACGTCGGCGGGCGCGGGCAGCGTGCCGGTGCTGGCGCACAGTCCGATCAGCACCGCCGCGAGGCGTGCATTCATGGCGGGACTACCTGGGAGGGAAAGGAAGAAGGAGCTGCGTCCACAGTAGCCGGTATCGACCGGCCGCCCAAGAGCGGAGCGGTGGCCGCGGATCGCCGGGACCGGGGACGGAAGCAGTACAGAATCTGTTCAAATTTTAATCGTGGAAAATTGTCATTGAGCAAGTGACTGCGCTATACAGGTTTTGTCCACATTGGCATCGCCCGAAAAGCTGATCTTCAGGGGCCGGAAATCAGACGAAGCATCGGGGGAAGGTCGGTGTAGATGATCTGTACAAACGCTACTGCGCACTCGCTGCGCCCCTGACAGCAGGAGCATCGTGATGAACCTTCTGACCCGCACCGCTGCTACCTCCCTCCTCCTCGCCCTGTCCGCCGGCAGCGCGCTGGCCGACTGCGATGGCCGGACCGGCTCGCTGATGTCGATTCCGACCCCGGTCGCGGGCAGCGAGGATCTGCCGCCGGCGCTGGCCGAGCTGATCGCTCATCACCGCGGCGAGATCGGCGCCCCCGAAGTCTCGACCACGCAGCACGTCCAGCCGCAGACACCGCCGGCACCGGCGGTCGCGGTGCTGCCGCCGAACACGCGCGTCGCCCTGTCCGGCCCCGCCGCCACGCTGCCGTCCACGCTGCACTGAATTCGAGCCGGTTTCCCATCCCCCCGCACCGGACCTGAGCCGTACCCGCACCAGAGCGCCCAGCGCCACCGTTTCCCTGCCGCACCGCTTCTCCCTCGCACGCACCCGCCGCCGTCGTCTGCCGGTTCCCCGCCCGGCCGCCGACGGCGGTTTCTTTTGGGCGTCCGGCCGGGCGCGCGGGGGCGGGGGCGCAGGTTTTTTTCGCCCGGCTGCATCCGCGGCCGCCGGCGGCACGCACATCGCCTGTAAGCCGGCACCTGTCGGTTTGTAGAGGTTTTGTTTGTATGGCTTTTTTGTATAGGTTTTGTTGAACCAATTCCGACGCTCAGCGTCGGTTGTGTCGAAGTCGGTGGCGATCGCAGGCAGCGCCGCACACCGGCCGGCGAAGAAACACCGTCTTGCAGGTTTGCAGGTGACCCGCATGGCCATGCTCCTCGAACGCTTCAAGTCGCTGTTCAACGAACTCGACGCCGGCTGCCTCGACCGTCTGGCCGAGGTCTACGCCGCCGACGTGCGCTTCCGTGACCCGGTCCGCGAGCTGCACGGCCTCGAGGCGCTGCGCGCCTACTACGCGCGGCTGTACGAGGGCGTCGAATCGTGCCGCTTCCGCTACGACGGCGAGGTGGTCGAGGCCGGCGGCGCGGTCGTGCTGTGGACGATGCAGTTCCGCCACCGCCGCTTTCACGCCGGCGAGACGCTGACGCTCGAAGGCGCGAGCCACCTCGAATTCGGCCAGGGTGCCGATGCGCGCGTGCACCGTCACCGCGACTACTTCGACATGGGCGAATTCCTGTACGAGCGCGTGCCGGTGCTCGGTGCGGTGATCCGCCACATCAAATCCGGGCTGTGAGCGGGGGAGGGCGAGCCATGCGCTACGCGATCGTCGGCAGCGGCATTTCCGGCCTGACCGTCGCCCACCGGCTGCACGGGCGGCACGGACAGCACGAATTCACGCTGTACGAAGCCGGCGATCACGTCGGCGGCCACACGCACACGCACGACGTGCACGTCGGCGGGCGCGGCTTCGCGGTCGATACCGGCTTCATCGTCTTCAACGAACGCACGTATCCGAACTTCATCGCGCTGCTCGATGAGCTCGGTGTCGCCTCGCGCCCGACCGAGATGAGCTTCAGCGTGCGCTGCGCGGCGAGCGGCCTCGAATACAACGGCCACGACCTCAACAGCCTGTTCGCGCAGCGGCGCAACCTCGTCAGTCCGCGCTTCTGGCGCATGCTCGCGGCGATCCTGCGCTTCAACCGCGAGGCACCGCTGGTGCTTGCGGACGGCACCGACGCGCACCTGACGCTCGGCCAGTACCTGCAGCGCGAGCGCTATCCGCGCGAGTTCATCGACTGGTACATCGTGCCGATGGCGGCGGCGATCTGGTCGGCGCGCCCCGAGGTCATGACCGAGATCCCGGTGCTGACCTTCGTGCGCTTCTTCCGCAACCACGGCCTGCTCGCAGTCCGCGACCGGCCGCAGTGGCGCACGGTCTGCGGCGGCTCGCGCGAGTACGTGCGCCGGCTGACGGCGCCGTTTTCCGGGCGCATCCGCCTGCACACGCCGGTGACCGGCGTGCGCCGCCACGCCGGCGGCGTGCAGGTGCTGACGCGCGCAGCCGAGCCCGAGCGCTACGACGGCATCATCTTCGCGTGCCACGCCGACGAGGCGCTGGCGATCCTCGGCCCCGAGGCGACGCCGGCCGAGCGCGCCGTGCTCGGCGCGATCCACTACCAGCCGAACGAGGCGGTGCTGCACACCGATGCCACGCTGCTGCCGCACTGCGCACGCGCGCGCGCCTCGTGGAACTACCACCTTGACGGCCAGCCGCGCACGCGCGTGCCGGTGACCTACGACATGGCCCGGCTGCAGGGCCTCGACTGCCCGCTGCCGCTGCTGGTGACGCTGAACCGCAGCGAACAGATCGATCCGGCCAAGGTGCTCAGGCGCATCGGCTACCGCCATCCGGTGTTCACGCCCGAGGCGATTCTGGCGCAGCAGCGGCGCGCCGAGATCAGCGACCGCCTGCGCAGCTGGTACTGCGGTGCCTACTGGGGGTACGGCTTCCACGAGGACGGCGTCGTCAGTGCGCTGGCCGTGCTCGATGAGCTCGACCGGCATCAGGCGGTGGCCGCATGAACGCGCCGTCCGCTGCGGCTGCCGGCCTCGCGGCCCCGGCCACGGTGCCGGCTCCGGGTCTGTACGTCGGCACGGTCCGCCACCGGCGCTTCGCGCCGCGCGCGCATGCGTTCCGCTACCCGCTCTGCATGGCCTTCGTCGATGTCGATGACCCCGAGCCGGCCTTTGCCGGGCGCTGGCTGTGGTCGGCGCGCCGGCCGGCGCTCGCGTGGTTCCGGCGCGAGGATCACTTCCACCTCGGCGACCCGGCCGAGCCGCTCGGCGACTGCGTGCGCCGGCAGGTCGAGCGCGAGACCGGCCGGCGGCCCGACGGGGCGATCCGGCTGCTGACGCAGCTGCGCTGGTTCGGCCACTGCTTCAACCCGATCAGCCTTTATTACTGCTACGGCGCCGGCGGCGGCCTCGTCGCGCTGCTCGCCGAGGTCACGAACCTGCCCTGGGGCGAGCGTCACTGCTACGTGCTCGACCTGCACGACCAGCCGCCGGCCGCGCGCGTGCCCTTCGCCAAGCGCCTGCACGTGTCGCCGTTCCTGCCGATGGCGCTCGACTACCTGTGGCACGGCTACGCGCCCGGCGAACGCCTCGGCGTGCACCTCGAAGTCTTCGCGCGCGACCGCCAGCCCGGCGCCGCCGGCGCACCGCTGTTCGACGCGACGCTGCACCTCGCCCGCCGCCCGCTCGATGCCGCGCAGGCCGCACTCGCGCTCGTGCGCTACCCGCTGATGAGCCTGCAGATCGTCGCCGCGATCCACTGGCAGGCGCTGCGGCTGTGGCTCAAGCGCGTGCCGGTGTTCGAGCGGCCCGTACCGCCCGTTTCCACCACCTGCCCCGGGGAGACCGACCGATGAACGAACAGACGCTCCCTGCCGCACCGGCCGCCGCTGCCGGTGCCGGCGATACCGCCGACCGGCTGTTGCGCCGCGTGGTGTTCCAGCGCCTGCGCGGGCTCGCGCGCGGGCGGCTGATCCTCGTCGATGCCGACGGCCAGCACAGCTTCGGCCCCGGCGGGCACGGGCCGCAGGTGCGCGTCGAGATCCTCGACCCCGGCGTCTGGGCGCGCATCGCGCTGCGCGGCACGGTCGGCGTCGGCGAGGCCTACGTCGACGGCGGCTGGCGGGCCGATGACCTGACGGCGCTGGTGCGGCTGTTCGTGCTGAACAAGCCGGTCATGGACGGCATGGAGCGGGGGCTGGCGCGCCTGGCGCTGCCGCTGCTGAAGCTCTGGCACTGGCTGCATCCGAACACCCGCCACGGCAGCCGCGCCAACATCGCCGCGCACTACGACCTCGGCAACGCCTTCTACCAGACCTTCCTCGACGAGACGCTGATGTATTCCTGCGCGCTGTTCGAGCACCCCGGCATGAGCCTCGCCGAAGCCTCGCAGGCGAAGAACGAGCGCATCTGCCGCAAGCTCGGCCTGCGTGCCGGCGACCACGTGCTGGAGATCGGCACTGGCTGGGGCGGCTTCGCGCTGCACGCAGCCGGGCGCCACGGCTGCCGCGTGACGACGACGACGATCTCGCGCGAGCAGTACGAACTCGCGCGCGAGCGCGTCGCTGCCGCCGGGCTCGGCAACCGGGTCACGGTGCTGTTCGAGGACTACCGCGAACTCGCCGGCCGCTACGACCAGCTGGTGTCGATCGAGATGATCGAGGCGGTCGGCCACCGCTGGTTCGACACCTACTTCCGCACCTGCAGCCGGCTGCTGGCGCCGGACGGCCAGATGCTGCTGCAGGCGATCACGATCCGCGACCAGGAGTACGCGCGCACGAAGCGCAGCGTCGACTTCATCCAGCGCCATGTCTTCCCGGGCGGCTGCCTGCCCTCGGTGCAGGCGCTGGCCGACACGGTCGCGCGCGTGACCGACCTGCGCGCGCTGCACCTCGAAGACATCGGCCCGCACTACGCGACGACGCTGCGCCACTGGCGCGAGCGCTTCCTCGCCAACCTCGATCGCGTGCGCGCGCTCGGCTTCGACGACACTTTCCTGCGCCTCTGGGAGTACTACCTCGCCTACTGCGAGGGCGGCTTCGCCGAGCGTTATCTCGGCACCGTGCAGCTGCTGCTGGCCAAGCCCGAGTGCCGGCGCGCGGTGCTGCCGTCATGAGCCGCACGGGCCGCTGGCTGCTCGTGAATCTCGCCGCCTTCCAGATCGTCTGGTGGTCGGCCGTGCTCGGCGCCGCGCACGGCCTGCCCTGGGCCGGACCGCTGACGGCGCTGGGAGCCTGCGCCCTGCACGTGCGGCGCATCGCGCCGGAGACGCGCTCGGCGGAGCTGACGATGCTCGCCTACGCGCTCTGCTTCGGTCTTGCCTGCGACGCGACGCTGATGGCCTTCGGCCTGATCCGCTACGCGCCCGGGCTCGGCATCGGGCCGGACTGGCTGGCGCCGGCGTGGATGGCGGCGCTGTGGCCGACGTTCGCGACGACGCTGAACCACAGCCTCGGCTGGCTGCGCCGCCATCCGCTGTGCGCGGCGCTCTTCGGCGCGCTGGCCGGCCCGCTCGCCTACGGCGGCGGCGTCGTGCTCGGGGCCGCCGGCTGGCCGCGCGGTGCGCTGGCCGGAATGACGGCGATCGCGGCGCTCTGGGCCGTGACGCTGCCGCTGCTGAGCACGCTCTCGGCCGTGACGGTGATTCCGGCCGAGCCGGAGCCATCGCCGGAACCGGTGCGCCCGCTGGCCGGATCGCTCTGAGGCATGGCCGGTGAGCGTCACGGCCCTGTTCCTCGGCGGCTGGGCGGCCGCGGCGCTGGTGATGACGCTCGCCTGGGCGCACCAGCAGCGCACGCACGATGCCACGGCCGTCGATGTCTGCTGGGCCGCCGGCATGGGCGGCCTCGCGATCGCGGCGGCGCTGCTCGCCGGCGGTGATCCGGCGCGCCGGACGCTGGTCGCGCTGCTCGGCGGCCTGTGGTCGGCACGTCTTGCCGGTTTCCTGTACCGGAACCGCGTGCGCGGCCACGCCGGCGAGGATGCCCGCTACCGGCGGTTGCGCGCGGCCTTCGGCAGGCACGCCGGCGCCGGCTTCCTGGCCTTCTATCAGGGGCAGGCGCTGGCCACGGCGCTGTTCGCGCTGCCCTTCCTCGCCTGCGCGCAGGCGCAGGCGCCGCTGTCCGGGCCGGCTGCCATCGCCGCGCTGCTGGTCTGGGCGCTCGCGGTCGGCGGCGAATCCCTGGCCGACCGGCAGCTCGCGCGCTGGCGGGCCGAGCCGGCGCACCGGGGCCGGACCTGCCGCACCGGGCTGTGGGCCTGGTCGCGACACCCGAACTACTTCTTCGAATGGCTGCACTGGTGGACTTATCCGCTGCTCGCGCTCGGCAGCGAGGCCTTCTGGCCGACGCTGGCCGGACCGCTGCTGATGTACGCGACGCTGCACTACGCCACCGGCATCCCGCACACCGAACGCCAGGCGCTCGCGCACCGCGGCGCCGATTACGCCGCCTACCAGCGCGAGGTGCCGGAATTCTTCCCCCGTCCGCCGCGCCCTCCCGAAAGAGGTGCCTGAGACCGGTCACGCGCAGATGCCCCGGGTTCCGCCGCTCCACGGCGCCTCTTCCATGGGGGGCGCGGCGGCTGGAAAGCGAGGCGCTGCTGCGTGACCGGCCCGGCGACCGTCGCCCCGTCCCCGTCCGTGCCCGCAGGAGATGTTCCGATGAAAGCCGTCCTCGCCCTCGATCCCCTGCTGCCGCTGCGCAGTGCCGCGGCCGGTGTCGGCCAGCGTTTCGATGCCCTCGCGATCGAACTGGCCGAGCGCGGCTGGCTGCCCGATGCCGTGCTGCGCGCCGGCATCCGCCGGCTGCTCGCCGCGCGGCTCGACAGCGAGGCGCGCCGCGTCGCGCAGCGCACGGCCTGGATCGAATCCCTGCACGCCGGCCCGATCGCGCTCGCGACCGACGCCGCCAACCGCCAGCACTACGAGGTGCCGGCGGCCTTCTTCGAACACGTGATGGGCCGGCACCTGAAGTACTCCTGCGGCTTCTGGCCCGAGGGCGTGCACACGCTCGACGAGGCCGAGGCGGCGATGCTGGCCCTGACCTGCGAGCGCGCCGCGCTCGCCGATGGTCAGGACATCCTCGAACTCGGCTGCGGCTGGGGCTCGCTGACGCTGTGGATGGCCGAGCACTACCCGCACGCACGCATCACGGCGGTGTCGAACTCGCGCACGCAGCGGCGCTACATCCAGTCGCGCCTGCGTGCAAGAGGCCTGCGCAACGTGCAGCTCATCACGGCCGACATGAACGACTTCGCCAGCGGGCCCTCCCTGAACGGGGCGTTCGATCGCGTCGTGTCGGTCGAGATGTTCGAGCACATGCACAACTGGCCGGCGCTGCTCGCGTGCGTGAAGGGCTGGCTGCGCGCCGAAGGACGATTGTTCCTGCACGTCTTTTGCCATCGACGCTACAGTTATCCGTTCGTGGACGAAGGCAGTGACGACTGGATGGCACGACATTTCTTCACCGGCGGCCTGATGCCGGGCGCGGATCTGCCGATGCGCTTCCAGGACGACCTGCAACTGGCCCGTCACTGGTGGATCGACGGGCGTCACTACCAGGCGACCTGCGAGGCCTGGCTCGCCGGCCAGGACCGCCGGCGCGACGAAATCCTGCGGCTGTTTGCCGCCGACGGTGATCCGGCCGAAGCCCCCCGGCAGTTCCGGCGCTGGCGCCTGTTCTTTCTGGCGTGCAGCGAACTGTTCGGTTACCGGGAGGGCAGTGAATGGGGTGTCGGTCACTACCTGTACACCCGCTGAGCCTGCGGCCATGGATGTCCGGCATCCGAGACAAGCCGTCATGAGCATTTCACCCGACGATCCCGAACCGATGTACCGCATTGGCACCGTCTCCCGCCTGACCGGCATCGCCACGGTCACGCTGCGCATGTGGGAGCGGCGCTACAACGTTGTCGATCCCGGTCGCTCCAGCGGTCGCAACCGGCTGTACTCGCGCGACGACATCGCCCGGCTGGCGCTGATCAAGCGTCTGGTCGATGCCGGACACTCGATCAGCACCGTCGCCGGCCTGACGCTCGTGCAGCTGCACGAGCGCCTCGAAGTCCAGGAGAAGCCCCGGCAGCTCGCGGCACTGCCGGTGCGGGTGCTGACGCCGGTGCGCGTGGCCGTGCTCGGCGATGCGCTGCCGGCGCGCATCGCCCGCGCCGGCAGCGAACTGGCGGGCCTTGCCATCGTCGCCAGCCAGCGCGAGCGCGCGCGCTTCCTCGCCGATGCCCCGGCGCAGGAGCCGCAGGTGCTGGTCATCGAGGTGCCGGCGCTCGGGCCGGAGACGGCCGCCGGGGTCGAGGAACTGCGCCAGGCCTGCGGTGCGCGGCACGTGGTCATCGTCTACGGCTTCGGCCGGCGCGCGACGGTCGCGAAGCTCGACACCGCCTACAGCACGCCGCTGCGCGCGCCGGTCGGCATGGCGGAGCTGCGCATCGCCTGCCGCGCCGGGCTCGGCGTCGCGGCGCTGCCGCTGCCCGAGCGCCAGCCGGTCGACCTGACGCCGTCGCCGGACGGCATCCCGCAGCGGCGCTACGACACCGACACGCTGGAGCGCATCGCCGCCTCGACGCCGACGCTCGCCTGCGAATGCCCGCATCACCTCGTCGATCTCGTGGCCGGGCTGTCGGCCTTCGAGGACTACAGCGCGCAGTGCGAGAACCGCAGCCCCGAGGACGCGGCGCTGCATCACTGGCTGCGCGCGACCACCGCGCAGGCGCGGGCGCTGATGGAAGAGGCCCTGACCCGCGTCGCCGAGGCCGAAGGGCTGCTGCGCTGAGCGCCGCCGACCGGGCCGCCGCGGCCACATGGGCATCGGATGCCGCGCTGGCGCAAGCCGCCGGTCCGGACTGCGAACGGCTCGATGCGCTGCTTGCCGCGCACGAGGCCGCCGTGCGGCGCGTGCCGCTCGCCGGTTTCGACGGCCTGCCGCTGCTCGCCGAATGCTTCGCAGCGAGCGCCCCGGCCAGCGCCGTGCTGCTGCTCGTGCACGGGGCCGGCGAATGCCCGGTGCGCTACGTCGAGCTGATCGCCGACTGGCGCCGCCGCCATCCGGACCACGCCATCTGCGCGGTCACGCACCGCGGCCACGGTGCTGCCGGCCGCGTGCCGCCGCTCTGCGGCGACGATCCGGTCGAGCGTCAGAAGATGCACGTCGATCATTTCGACGACTACGCGCGCGATCTGGACATCTACGCGACGCTCGCGCGCAGCCTGGCGCCGGGCCGGCCGCTGTACGCGCTCGCGCATTCGATGGGGGCGGCGATCCTGCTGCGCTGGCTGCAGGGCGGTGAGCGCGGCGTGGCGGCGGCGGCGATCACGGCGCCGATGGTCGAGATCCGCGGCCTCTGGGGCCTGCCGGTCAGCCGCGACGCGCTCGGCCGGCTGGCGCTGGCCACCGTCGGGCGCCAGCGCCCGAGCGCCTGGGCGGCGAATCAGGGGCCGTACCACGAACCGCTGTTTCGCGATGCCCGCGGGCTCAACGGCCTCACGGCCAGCGAACGGCGCTTCGCGATGCGCGCACGGCTGATCGAGCGTCACCCGTATTCGCGCATCGGCGGCCCGACCTGGGGCTGGGTGGCGGCGGCGGTCACCGCCGGCCGGCGCATCTTCGCCGAGGTCGGGCGGCTCGCCGGCGTGCCGATGCTCTGCGTCGTGCCCGGCATCGACCGTCTGGTCTGGCCGCCTTCGGGTCTGCGTCTGGCCGCACGCATCCGCGCGACCGGCGGCGACTGCACGCTGCTGTCGCTGCCCGAAGCCCGCCACGAGGTGCTGATCGAAACCGACGCGATCCGCACGCAGGTGCTGGAGGCGGTGGAAGCGCGCTTTGCCGGGTCCTGAAACGACCGACGCCGGTCGGAGCCGACGTCGTTGCGGAAATTCAGGAAGACCGCGGGCGGATCAGTGCTTGCGCGCCGCCTGCCAGCGGTTGCCGCTGCGGTGGCCGTTGTCGCTGTCCGGCTGCGGGCGCATGGCCACGCGCAGCCAGCGGGGCACGAGGATCGGCTGGGCCGGAGTGGTGGATTCCGGGGATTCGCGGGTTTCGGCCGGGCGGGCCGGGCAGTCGGTGTCCATCTGGGTATGCCTCGGGCGATGCGGGCGGGGGGAGGATCGGATGGCCCTCAGCATGCGCCGCTGTTGCGGCGGCGCCTATCCGGCGCCCGCCGTAATCTGCCTGTCGTTTGAAAACTCGCGTTGCATTTTGATTAACTTCCTGTAAATCCGCACTTTGTGTCGTGCAGGGCCGCGAACTGTTTCGCGTTTCAGTCCTTGCCGGATTGTTGCGGATGTGAAACAGGCGGTCTGCAACGTGCAGCCTGCGCATTCGCTGCGGGCTGGCGTTGCGCCTGACGGGCGAACAGCGTCAGCGCCTCCCAGGCTTCGGCCTGCGCGGTGCGGTTCGGGATGCTCGGACGGTGCTTTTCGGACATGGCTCCGGTTCCCCGCTCGGTGGATGCCGCTACTCTGCCGATCGTCCATGACGATCCGTCGCGGCCGGTGCCACCTTGCTGCATTGCAAGGTTCCCCCCGTACAATTCGCGCCGCCCGCCCGCGACCGGAGTCCGCAATGTCTGCCCCCGCCCCCGTCACTCCCGAGCAGCGCGAACGCCTGCTGCGGCTCGCGACCCGTGCTTCCGTTGCGACGGCGCTGCTGCTGATCGTCGGCAAGACGGTGGCGTGGCTGATGACCGGCTCGGTGTCGGTGCTGGCCTCGCTGGTGGATTCGGTGATGGATGCGCTGGCCTCGCTGGTGAATCTGGTCGCGGTGCGCGTGTCGCTGGCGCCGCCCGATGCCGAGCACCGCTTCGGCCACGGCAAGGCCGAGGCGCTGGCCGGGCTCGGGCAGGCGACCTTCATCGCCGGTTCGGCGCTGTTCCTGTGCCTGCAGGCGGTCGATCGCCTGCTGCGCCCGCAGCCGCTGACCGACATCGGCGTCGGCGCGGCGGTGATCGTGTTCGCGATCGTCGCGACCGCCGTGCTGCTGGCGATCCAGCGCCACGTCATCCGCCGCACCGGCTCGACGGCGATCCGCGCCGACGCGCTGCACTACCTGACCGACCTCGCCACCAACGCCAGCATCCTGCTCGCGCTCGGGCTCGGTCATTTCGGCTACGACGGGCTCGACCCGCTGTTCGCGCTCGGCATCGCCGTCTACATCCTCAAGAGCGCGTGGGAGATCGGCGCCGAGGCCGTCAGCCTGCTGATGGATCACGAGCTGCCGGCCGAAACCAAGCAGCGCATCGTCGAGCTGGCGCGCGAGCAGCACGGCGTGCTCGGCGTGCATGACCTGCGCACGCGCCAGTCCGGGCACACGATCTTCGTGCAGTTGCACCTCGAACTCGCCGACTCGCTGCCGCTCGCGGTCGCGCACGCGATCGGCGATGCCGTCGAATCGGCGATCGAAAACGAATTCCCCGGCGCCGAAATCCTGATCCATCAGGACCCGGTCAGCGCCGTCGCGCAGGAGCGCCGGCGCATGCTCGCGCATCAGATGGGCGAGCGCGCCGGGCGCTGAGCGTTCCGCGCGCGCTGCTTCGGCTACGCTCGCCGGACATCCCCCGACCGGAAGGGAGTCCGCGATGTCCGTGCC